>CAYWQN010000017.1:0-9380 GCA_964460875.1 uncultured Candidatus Saccharibacteria bacterium
GCGTTCGTCGAGTCGGCGATGAACATGAGGTTGTTGTCGCGGCCGAGCTCGCCCCACTTCTTCTGCTCGGCATCGGTCGGGATGCCGTTGTTGTGGTCAAGCTTCAGGTCGCCGGTTGCGACCACGTTGCCCCAGGGCGTCTGTATTGATATGCCCATCGAGTCAGGGATAGAGTGGGTCACGGCGAAGAACTTAACCGGGGTTGAGCCGATGGTCACTTGCTGACCGGGCTCGACTACCACGAGATTCGGCTTCGGCATATCCGGATATTCTTCCTGGCGCTTTGCGATCATGACCGCAGAAAGATTGCAGGTGTAGATAGGGGGATTGCCGAAGCGGGTCATCAAGAACGGGATGCCGCCGATGTGGTCCAGATGGCCGTGCGTAATGAATACCGCGCGTACGCGATCGGCATTCACTTCAAGATACTTGGTGTTCGGGAGGATGTAGTCGACGCCCGGGCCGTCGCTCTCGTTCACGAACTGGAAGCCGACGTCGCACACGAAGATGTCGTTGCCGGTCTCAACCGCGAACATGTTGCGTCCGACTTCTTCGACGCCGCCAAGCGGTATGATGCGGACCGTCTTCTCGTCTACCGGAGCCGGGATGTAGTCGGCAGCGCGCTTTGCGGCAGGGGCGCCGCCCTGGTTGCCGCGGTGCATGCCGGGAGCGCCGCCTGGTCCGCGGCTTGCGCCGCGCCCGCGTCCGCCGCGCTCGCGCCGCGCGCCTCCTCCTGCTCCGCCGCGGCTCGCGCCGCGTCCGCCGCCTCGGCGATCAAACCCGCCGCGTCCGCGCTGAGCTCCGCCTGCGCCTTCTGGGCGCGGCTGGCTCGGCATGCTGCTCGGCGCTGGGGCCGGTGCTGGTGCTGGTGTCATGATGTTTTCTGTTAGTTAGAGTAATTTTTTTTCGTAATGTTCTAGAGGCACAAGCCAAGAGCCGAAGACGAGAATCGTCTTACTCAGCTACTGGCGTGCGACTCCGGAATGAGCGAATGCCGGCCACACCCACTGCGTCCTGCGATACCAGGTCGCCGCGTTCGACAAGCGGTCCGACGGCGCTGCGATGCGCGAGAGCGATACGCCGCGGAGCTCTTCCGGCACCGTGTACAGGAAGTCAGGCGCGTGCGTGAATATTGCCGGATAATCGGCGGCGATTATCCCATTCAAGCTCACCAGATCCTCCTGCACCTTCACCGGGTCCTGCTCGACGCGCATCGATTCAAGCAGCGTGTCTGCCGCACGGTTGGCGTACAGCGCGATGTTCAACCCTGGATCTGCGCGCTGGGAAGAATCCCAGAAAGCGAAGAGGTCGCGGTCGCGCCCCACCACCATGCCAAACAAAAGCGCCTCATACTTGCGCGGCCGGATGACCGACGTCGAAAGCTCGCTCGGGTCATAGTACTCCACGGATACCGGAACGCCGAGCTTTTCCCAGTCGCTCCGCACCGCTTCTGCTATCGCCTTAAGCTCAGGCACGTTCGACGTCTTCATCGCGACCTTGAGCTCAAGCTTCTCCTTGGCGAGCTTCCAGGTGTGCGATTCTTCGTCATAGGCCCAGCCTGCGTTCGCGAGTATCGCTGAGGCGGCGCCCGTCGGGTCTTCGGGGGTTGCAGGCGCTTCTATGCCCGCAGCGCTTCCGGGGGGCACGGGGCCCCATACGGGCGTGCCGAATCCGCCGAGGACGTCGGCGACCAGTACGTCGCGATTAACGGCGACCGAGAGCGCTTTCCTGACCTCGAGGCGCGAGAACACCGCGTTCTCGCCCGGATTCAAGAAGACACCGAACACGCGCGAGTAGGGGACGCGCAGCGTGTGAGCGCCCGGCACGCCGTACGCGCTCTCGACGCGTCCGCGGGCAACCGCTTCCGCGAGCTCGTCGACCGATTTGAAGAAGACGAACGTGAATGATGAAAGATACGGGCGGCCGACCGCGTATCCATCGTTCGCGCGCAGCGCAAACTCTTTCACCATGCCGTTCTTGTCGCGCGTAATCGCGGCGACGCGGAAGGGGCCGGCGCCCACCGGTTCCTGCATTAATGGAGAAAACGGAAACTCTTCATCGGAGATGTCGCGCCACAAGCGCGCCGGGAGGATGCCGAGCGTCGCGTCCTGAAGAAACGGCGCATACGACTTCGGGAGGGTGAAGCGCACGGTCCTGGAATCGACCGCCTCGACGCGGATATTGGCCCAATTAGCCATTTCCGGAGACTTCAATGCCGGGTCCTGCGCTTTCTCTATGGTGAACACGACGTCTTCGGCGGTGATGGGCGAGCCATCGGTGAACTTCGCATCTTCCCGCAGCGTGAACGTGTATGACTTTCCGTCCTCGGAGACCGTGTAGTGGTCGGCTATGACGGGCGTCAGCTCGCCGTTCGCGTCGTACCCCATGAGTCCCGCGTAGGTGAGCGAAGTTAGATCGCGGTCGGCGTCAGAAAGCGCGAGAAGCGGATTCACGAAGCGCGGCGCGCCGACTGCGCCTTCAGTTATGCCTCCGCCTTGGGCAGGCACTTCTACCAGGAATTGGCGCTCAAGGGTATAGAGACCTGCGAAGAGGAGTATGAAAAGGATGCCGCCCAGAAGAAGCGCGACGGCTTTATCGCCGGGCGGAAGGCTCCGGAGGTAGTCGGTGAAGCGCGCAAGATACGCGAATCGTGGAAGTGAGGGAAGGGAAAAGGATTTCATCTAGAAACCGGGCGTCTTCGAAAACGTTCGAGATGCAAGGCGCGGGGCTGAGATTTTCAGAGTCGTACAAAAGTACGGTGAGGAAAATCGAGGGGCCCCGCAACGCAGCAGCTCAGCGTTTTCGAATGCGCCGTTAGATGAGGAACCCGGCAATAGCCGTAAGCACGAATAGGACGGCGACGACGATAGTCGCTTGGAAAAGGAATTTCTCCGCGCCTCTGCGCTTATAGAACGTCGACGCGAAATTGTCGCCTCCAAAGGCTCCTCCGAGGCTGGCTCCACGATTCTGGAGCACGATGCCTATGATTAGGAGAAGGGAGAGGACTGTTTCGACGTACGGCAATATTGCCTTGAAGGTCTCCATCTGTGCCCGGAGAGTACCATAAAAGCCGGTAATACGGCAAGTTGCCCCACGGCATAGTTTTCCCTATACTTCGCCTATCACCGGCCTCGGCCGGCGGGCCATTCTAAAGGCTTTTACGAAGCTAACTTTTGTAATCTATGGCAACGAAATCAAGTCTGAACATCCAGCCGCTCGGCGACCGCGTCGTCGTCAAGCCTGAGAAGGAAGAGAAAGTCACGGCGTCCGGCATCATCCTTGCGGACACCGGAGGAAAGGAGAAGCCGGAGAAAGGCAAGGTGGTTGCGGTCGGTCCTGGCCGCTATAACGAAGACGGCGACGCCCGCATCCCCATGGACGTAAAAGTCGGCGACAACGTGTATTTCAAAAAACCGTGGGATGAGCCTATCAAGATAGACGGCGTCGAGTACTACGTGCTTTCGGTGGGAGATATTACCTTTATCACTAAATAAATTACCGTGGCAAAACAAATACTGTTCGGCGAGGACGCGCGCAAGAAGATTCATGAAGGCATGGCCAAAGCCGCGCATGCGGTGAAAGTAACGCTCGGCCCCCGCGGGCGAAACGTCATCCTGGACAAGGGATACGGGGGGCCGCGTATTACGAATGACGGCGTGTCTATCGCCAAGGAAATCAATTTCAAAGACAAGTTCGAGAACATGGGCGCGGAAATCGTGAAGGAGGTCGCGAACAAGACGAATGACGGGGCCGGCGACGGCACCACGACTTCCGTCGTGCTTCTCGAAGCGCTCTTGAACGAAGGCCTGGAGCGCGTCGTGAAGGGTGGGAACGCCATGGCCATCAGGAGCGGTATGGAGTCGGCGAAGAATGCTGCGGTAGCGGAACTCAAGAAGATGGCGAAGGCCGTCACGAAGAAGGCTGAGTACATGCAGGTGGCCACCATCTCGGCTGAGTCCGCTGATCTTGGGAAAATAATTGCAGAGACCATTGAGAAGGTGGGCGCCTCGGGCGTCGTCACGGTCGAGGAGTCCCAGGGAATGGAGCTTTCTCACGAAGTAGTGGAGGGCCTGCAGATAGACAAAGGGTATGTGTCCGCGTACATGGTCACGAACCCGGAGCGCATGGAAGCAGAGATGAAGGATGCGCAGATTCTCATCACGGATAAGAAAATCGGCGCTGTACAGGAGATTCTCCCGCTTTTGGAGAAAATCGCAGCCGCAGGGAAGCGCGAGCTCGTCATTATCGCGGACGATGTGGAAGGCGAAGCGCTCACGACGTTCGTCCTCAACAAATTGAAGGGAACCTTCAACGTGCTTGCGGTGAAAGCGCCCGGCTACGGCGACCGCAAGAAAGAGATGCTTGCGGATATCGCGGCAGTCGTGGGCGCACAGGTGATTTCTGCCGATACCGGCACCACGTTCGAGAACGCGACCATCGGCATGCTCGGCAAGGCGTCCCGCGTCGTTGCCACCAAGGACACCACCGTGTTCGTGGGCGGCAAGGGCAAGAAAGCCGATATCGCGGCGCGCGTCGATCAGATGAAGGCGCTCATGGAGAACGCTTCGTCGAAGTTCGACAAGGAGAAGCTCGAGGAGCGCATCGCGAAACTCACGGGCGGCGTCGCGGTCATCCGCGTCGGAGCCGCAACCGAGACCGAGATGAAATATTTGAAGGACAAGATCGATGACGCAGTGAAGGCGACAAAGGCGGCCATGGAGGAAGGCATCGTCGCAGGCGGCGGCACTGCGCTGGCGAAAGTCGCGAAGAAGCTCGCAGCGGCAAGCGAAAAGATGTCCGCTGATGAGCAGGTGGGGTACGACATCGTCGTGCGCGCCCTGGAGCAGCCGCTCCGCCAAATCGCGCTCAACTGCGGCAAGGACGACGCATCGGTAATCGTCGGCAAAGTGCAGGGCGGCAAAGCGACCGCTGGCTATGACGCGATGAAGGACGAGATGGTGGACGATATGCTCGAGGCGGGCATCATCGACCCGGTCAAGGTAACGCGCGGCGCGGTAGAAAATGCGGTCTCCGCGGCAGCGATACTCCTCACCACTGAGGCGGCAATCGCTGATATCCCGGAACCAAAAGCCGCTCCCGCAGGAGGGGACATGGGAGGGATGGATTTCTAATCAGATGGCAAAGCCCCGCGAAAGCGGGGTTTTTGCTATAATGAGGCTATAACCTCTCAACCATGACCATCCTCTATATCGTGCTGGGCCTTCTGGTGCTCGTCGTCTTGTGGTTCGTGCTCGCTTTTAACGGCTTTGTCACGCTTGTGAACCGCGCCAAAGAAGCGTGGAGCGATATCGAAGTCCAGATGAAGCGCCGCTACGACCTCATTCCGAACCTCGTGGAGACCGTGAAGGGCTACGCTTCGCACGAGTCGAGCGCATTCGAGAACGTCACGAAAGCGCGCACGGCGGCAATGGGCGCGTCTTCGATGGCTGAGCATGGCAAGGCCGAGAATATGCTTACCGGCGCATTGAAGTCCGTTTTCGCTATCGCGGAAGCGTATCCTGACCTCAAGGCGAACCAGAACTTCATGCAGCTCCAGCAGGAACTCGGGAACACGGAAGACAAAATCCAGGCAGCACGCCGCTTCTATAACGGCACCGTGATGTCCCTTAATACCGGCCTCGAGCAGTTCCCGGGAAATATCGTGGGTGGCATGTTCGGCTTCACGAAGCGCGAATACTTCGAGCTTGGCGAAGGGGAGCAGGCGGCAAAGGAGCCGGTGAAAGTTTCGTTCTAATCTTGATGGCGAATCTCTACCAAGAACGATCGGAAAATCTCTTCAAGACCTGGGGCCTCATGCTCGGGTTCTTCCTGCTGGTCATTCTGGTGGGCTACGCCATATCCGGCTACTACGGTGACCCGTCCATCCTCTATATAGCGGTGGGATTCGCCTTGTTCGCGAACGTGGGCAGCTACTGGTTCTCGGACAAGCTCGTGCTTTCGATGACGGGCGCGAAGCCTGCGACCCGCGAGGAATACTTCGACTTCTACACGGTAACGGAGAACCTCGCGATAACGGCAGGACTCCCGATGCCGAAGCTCTATGTCATCAACGACCCGGCCCCGAACGCGTTTGCGACCGGGCGCGACGAGAAGCATGCGGTCGTGGCCGCGACCACCGGCCTTTTGTCCATGATGAACCGTCAGGAACTGGAAGGCGTTATCGCGCACGAACTCTCGCACGTCAAAAACCGCGATATGCTCGTTATGACCATCGCCGTCGTGCTCGCCGGCTTCATCGCGATAATCGCCGACATATTCCTACGCATGTCGTACTGGGGAAGCGGGAGCCGGGACGACAACAACAAGAGCGGGGCGCTGTTCGCGGTTCTCGCCATCGTGGCCGTCATATTGGCGCCTATTGCCGCAACCTTGATAAAGCTCGCGGTCTCACGCCGTCGCGAGTATTTGGCTGACGCGTCCGGCGCCCTTTTGACGCGATACCCTGAGGGCCTTGCCTCCGCACTCCGAAAGCTCGGCAGCTACCAGGCGCCTATGCGACATGCGAGCACCGCGACCGCGCATCTCTTCATAAGCGATCCGTTCGGCGCAAGGGCGGGAAAGTTCGTGCAAGGGCTTTTCGCGACGCATCCTCCTATAGAGGAGCGCATCAAGGCCTTGACCGGACAGGAACGCTAACCACTCTACGACGTTCGGTTTTCCTGATTTTCTCCGCGCGTACCTGACGGTGCTCGCTTCAGCTTTGCTTCCCGGGCTTCTTTAGTGCCGAGCGGCTCCATCTTCCCAATACGAATCGCTCTTCCTTCAATGGCATCCTGTCTATCCTGTGGCGTGGGTTCGAATTGTCCTTGGAATCCTTCGGGCATAAGTGTAGTTCGTGAATTATAGGATACCGAGAATTATATGCTATAAAAGCCTCACACGGAGGCGTCGCATAGTGGTCTAGTGCACCGCCTTGGAAAGGCGGCATACCGCAAGGTATCGAGAGTTCGAATCTCTCCGCCTCCGCACATCGAAAAATCTAGGCATGGGATGCCTGGATTTTTCTGTTATGTGCGGAGGACGGAGAGATTCGAAAGCCGGAGGCCCGGAGGGGCCGAGGCGGGGTCGCGCAAAATCCCAGCAGGGATTTATGCGTGACCGGAACCTCCGCCTCCGCACATCGAGGGGGTGGCGTAGCGCCTATGCTAAAGTGGCCCTGACATGACGGAACGGCATGATGTGGAACACGGCAAGGAATACATCCCTACAGCTATCGAGCAGGCTTCCTCGTTCGAGGAATTCTATGCAGCAATTGATTTTAGAATTCTGAACGAGATTCTGGGAACCATAGGGCGTAGTTACGGCGCTGATGCGGCACGGTCGCACAACGAAGCCGTTGTCGTGAATGCAAGCCTCGCAAAAGAAGATGGAGGTGGGAATCTCGGGGAAGCGAATCATGAGAATTCCAGGATTACTCTTGACTGGGAACGCATAACGGCTTTTCGCGACGCTCAGTTCCCAAAACAGCCTATCGGCCTCATCGCGCTGCGCATATTCGTTCATGAAAGCGTGCATATCACTACGCGCATTCCCCATGCTTTGACTAGATACAACGAAGCGATAACCGACCAAATCTCTCTTGAGGTTCTGCGCGAATACCTGCGCAGGACCGGAGACGCCAAGCTGCTGAAAAGGGAAGGGGTCAGGGAGACTCTTCTCAGTTTCGGATATATGTCCTCTATACGAATGCTCAATCTTGTCATCGAGACCCTTGCCGCGAAGATAGGGGAGGATAGCGACCGGGTATGGAGAGCTATCGTTTCCATGAACATGCGCGGCACAGGCGGGAAAGGCATTCTCAGGCAGATAGCGGCAGAGATGGGAGACGGCACTACAGCAGAAGCCGCTGATTATCTGGTAGGAAGGCCCATCCCTTTGGATAATCTCGAGAAGTATGAGAGCCTCGGTAGAGAGAAGGACAGAGAGGCTGCTTTGAAGCGGCTAATAAACACGCTACAGCCAGACGACGTACGAAGAGGGCTAGGTTTATGACCTCAGATAGATATGACGTATGGAATATACTGTCTAAATGCGAATCGAACGTGACCCGTCTCATCAAGTCAATCCCGATGAACACATAAAGAATCCGCACGAAGACGAGCCGGACGAGATTGTCATCGAAACAGTACGGGACTCCAGCACGATTCTTGACCAAGAGGTTGCACGGGTGCGCTGGTATTTGAATACGTGGGACCGATACAAGGAACTGGGGTACGACCAGGTTATTCGACTGCCTGAGGGTATCAACCCGAACGCGGAACATATATCAGATGAAGAGCTGCGTGCTGCGATACAGGCCGAGTTGCCGGAGAATAAAGCCGACTACGATGCGTACGCTGAGACATTTCAAACAGCGTGGAATGCCATGCAGAACAAGATGCTTCCTCTGGTAAGGAAAATCTACGGATTCGCTCCTATCGGGCATTTTCGCATCGCGCCGACCGCGTATGGCACGGGCGGCGGCTCCCTAGAAAAGGGTGGGCCGATATTCTTCCGATTGCCGAAATTCCGCCCGAAGGCAGGCGGTACGCCGATAACCGAGATGGAAGCCATTACGCACGAAATTCTCTGCCATGAATGTACGGCACTCTTGCGCGAAGGGACGGCACTCGATGATTCACCGATGTTTGCCACCAATCAGGATCTAAAAGAGCTTCTCATGGACTACCTCGGCAGGACGCTCCTTGTTCGTTCCGGCCTTATGAAGCGAGAGGAGGTGCGCATGGTTGGTCTCGGCGGTGCACCAGCAGAGCTTGATTTTGATGCGCTGTATTATGCAGACCCCGCGAATCCTGACGAAAAGAATCTTCGCTATGAAGGGCGACTACCGGAATTGGTGAACGTCATTGTTAAGGAGTTGAAAGAAATATCGCCTGCATAGCGAGCGTTACGAGCGCCGAGGCTCTGCGAGGCGTGAGAGGGCTTCTAGGGCTGATTTTCGGAATGGGTTCGGATAAAGGATATAATTTCACCGCAAAATACGGAAAAAGACGCGCAAGCGTGGTCAGGCGGAATGAGGAGCGACGGCGACGATTGAGCGCTTGGCCGAATCTCTCCGTCCTTATGCGAGCGACGCCGAGCATGAGAGGCGAAGGCGATCTCTCCGCCCTCACACGAATGACGGTCTTACCGAACCTACGCCCCTTATTTCGCATGCCTTCTCGGTAGCGCTATACTTACGTGCGTATGAAACCCGAAGAAGAACCGCACTCCCTATCGGCTGAAGCAGATTACGCACATACGCACGAACGCATTGAGCGCCCTTCCAACGTCGAGGCGTCACCTGAAGTCGCGAAAGAGAATGCGCGTCATCACGCTGAAGTCGAGCACGCGACCGCTGAACACCTCGGGGAAGTCAA
>CAYWQN010000017.1:9390-19863 GCA_964460875.1 uncultured Candidatus Saccharibacteria bacterium
AGAACATCTCGGTCATATAGGCGCTCAAACAAAAGTTCTGAGGAAATATGAAAAGGATGAATTACGGCGCATCAAGAGAAACACAGCCTCGACTGAGTATGATAAACGGCTCACCGCATTGTCTATAAAAAATGAAGCAGTCCGCTATACGTTGAACCGTCTCGGAGCACTCGGAGTAGCAGTGGGATTGGTCTCCACGTTTTTCGTTACCGGAACCGCACTCACCATCGTGCTGGCTGCGGGTATGGGCGTGGTGGTTGCTGGGTGGGGAATCGGCCGCGCTATTAATGCGATACGTACACGACTACAGGAGAATGGCGAACACAAACGATGGAATGATGAGCTTCAGGAGATAGAGGAGGAATTCAAAAATATACCGGATACGGGATATTAAGCCGACCCTTTAGGCTACTCATCCGAAGCAAGGAGTTTCACTACGTGCTCTTTCACGGCGTCCCGCATCTTCCGCTGTCCTTCTACCGGCATGCGCACGGCATCCGGGATGTCATCCCAGCGCACGACTTTAGGCGAGTGCACGAGGTAGTCGGGGAGCGGGAAGTCGGTAACCATCGATATAATCCTGTCTGCTGCGTCCACCATGGCGGGCGTGAGTTCTTTCCGTCGCTTTGACGACAAGTCATAGCCCGCTTCGTTCATCGCCGCAAGGACCGCGTCCGGGAGGGTCGGGTCAGCACCCTTGCTCGAATTGAGAAGATCGAGACCGGCGCTCGTTGCGTTGTTGGTTCCGGTCAACGCATTATAGAAGGCTTCTGCTACCTGGCTCCTGCCGGCGTTCGCTCGGCACAAGAAGAGTGTCTTCATAATCGGAGTATAATCCATATTCATGACCTACTCAGGCACCGTCATCGGCGGCTCCCGCCGCGCCGCTTCACTTGGGTTTCCAACGGCAAACATCGCTCTCGCTGACGCTCTGCCGTCCGGGGTGTACATCGCGTCAGTAGCGATTGAGGGAGTTGAGTATCCTGCGGTGGCGTTCGCGGACCAGGGCCGTAAACTCCTCGAAGCGCATATTCTGGATTTTGCAGATGATTTGTACGGCAAAGAAATATCGATATCGCTCATAAAGAGGCTCCGGGACGCGGCATATTTTGACGACGAAGCGAACCTCAAGGAGGCTATCGCCGCGGATGTAGCTGCCGCGCGCGCCCATTTTTCGGCATAGACGAAATGGCGTCCCGGCCGTATCCTTCCGGCATGACTACTACTTTGAAGCGATGGGGGCCGTACCTGGTCCTTATCGCCGCCATGCTCTGGGCGACCGACGCGCCCTTCCGGCTGCACCTGACGAAAGAGCTTTCGAGCACCTTCATAGTGCTCGGCGAGCATTTGATCGACGTAATCGTCATCGCGCCGTTCCTGATTGCTGAGTGGAGGACGCTGAAACTTCTGAGAGCTAAAGACTGGCTGGCGGTCATCTTCATCGCGGTATGCGGCAGCGCGCTCGCATCTGTCGCATTCACTGAAGCATTTCACTATGTGAATCCGTCAGTGGCCATACTCCTGCAGAAACTACAGCCGTTCATCGCGATCGGGCTTTCTGCGCTGGTGCTCGGCGAGAAGCCGCGGCGCGGCTTCTGGCTTTTCGCGCTCGTCGCTGTTTTCGGCGCATACCTTATTTCGTTCCCCAACCTCGTGCCGCAGACGTATGCAGGGGAAGCGTTGAATCTGAATGCTATCGGCGCAGGACTCGCGCTGCTTGCCGCATTCTTCTGGGGCGCTTCGACGGTATTCGGACGCTTCGTGCTCGGGAAAATAGATTTCAAAGTCATGACCGGATTGCGGTTCGTGTTCGCGTTCGTATTCCTTCTTATTCTCGCGACCGCGCAGAACGCATTCCCGGCCCCCGGAGTGCTTACGGCTACTGACATGCTCTACATCGGCATCATCGCCGTGGTCTCCGGCGTCTTCTCGCTGATGCTCTACTACAAGGGCCTTCAGCATACGCGCGCATCGGTTGCGACCATTGCCGAGCTCGGATTCCCGCTTGCCGCGGTGGTCATCAACTGGGTCGTGCTCGGAGCGGCGCTCGCACCCATGCAGATAGCCGGCATGGCGGTCCTTCTCTACTCCGTCTACAAGCTCGCTGACTATAATAAGAACGATGGCGCAGCCTAAATTCGTAGAGCATCTTCCGGCCATTGCGCTCGGCCTCGCAGCCCTCGTCGCGCTTTCGCTCGGCGCCCTTATTCCAAAACCGACGTATTCGCTCGGACATATAGAGCGTGCGACGACGCCTGCCGAGCATGCGCAGGGTCTTTCGGGCCGCAGCGACGTGCCTGCTGACTACGGAATGCTTTTCGTATTCACGAAAGCCGATGACTATGCCTTCTGGATGAAAGACATGAAGGTGCCTATCGACATCATCTGGCTTTCGAACGATGGCGTCATAGTAGGGATAGAACCGTCGCTTGCGACCTCCACCTTTCCGGGAACGGTGCGTCCGCCAGAACCCGTACGCTACGTGCTTGAAACGAAAGCGGGGTATGCCGCAGAACGCGGCTGGCATATCGGTACTGCGCTCAAACTTCCGCTTTAGCGTTCTCGTGGTATAATCTTTTCGGACCGGATTAGGCAATCGCTTCTCGGGAAATCCGAGGAGAGGAAAGTCCGAACACCGGCCGAGCAATCGGCAGCAGGGTAGCGGGTAACCCCCGTCCGCCGCGAGGCGCGAGGTGCGAACAGTGACGTCCGACGCGAAAGCGAACGACATCCCTCCGGGATGAATTCCATCGAAAGGTGGAAATGAAACGGCAAAATCCTTACTTCGGTGCAAGGCCGTGTCCCTTCGGGGAAGTGCCGCTCGAGGCTCATGGCAACATGCGTCCCAGATAAATGATTGCCATACGCTCCGCCTATTGGCGTGTGCGTAACAGAATTCGGCTTACCGATCCGGTCCACTACAATGCGAAACACCCGCCTTACGGCGGGTGTTCGCGTTATGAAGAACCGCGTCAGTTCTTCATGGTGCCTGTATAACCGGCTGGACGGCGCGCGCGTTTGCTATACTTGATTCCATTAGCAAGGGCACATTCAAGGAACTTATATGCAGGAAACTACTTCCGTAAAGCGTTTTTCGTTTGATACGGCTGCGGTCTGGATACTCGCGCTTGTCGCGTTTCTCTCCACCGTCGCGCTTATTCCGGGCAATACCGTTTCATTATTCGGCACGAAGGTTACTATCCTCGCAGCTGGCGCTTTGGTCGCGCTCATCGCGTACATCATCGCGCGGCTCGTGCGCGGAAATATCGTCTTCCCGCCGCTGCTTCTTCTGGGAACCGTGTGGCTCGTTCCCCTCGCCTACGGCATCTCCACCCTGTTCTCAGGGGTGAACCAGATGCAGGCGGTGTTCGGCGTCGAGCTTGAGTCCGACACGTTCGGATTCGTCCTCTTGATCGCGGTGCTTGCGACCCTCGCAGCGCTCGCGCTTCGCCAGTCGTCGCACTACGCGCTCTTCTTCAAGACGCTCGCTGCAACCTACGCGGTAGTCATACTCGCGCAAATCGGCTTCATCATCGCCGCAAAGGCAGGAGCGCCGGTTTCCGCCGTGACGAACCTTATCGGTTCGTTCTCCGATCTCGGCTTCGTGGCAGGGCTCGCCATCGCGCTCACCTTGCTTGCTATGCGTTTCCTCGCCCTTCCTTCGAAGGTCAAAATCGGTCTCTGGGTTGCGCTTGGCGCGAGCCTTATCGTGCTCGTACTTGCGAACTCGGTGCTCGCCTGGATCCTCGTGGGGCTCGTGTCGCTCGGTCTCTTCATCGAGGCCATCATGCGCCGACGCGCGGCGGGCAATGATGCCGACCTTGACGGCATCTCGACCCTCTCTGCGGATGAGGACGCCGGCTACGCCGGCGCGGACGCGCGCTCCCTCGGCGCCCCCTTGGTCACCCTCCTGGTCTCCTTGTTCTTCCTCATCGGCGGCTCCACCATCGGGAATGCGTTCGCCGCATCCCTTGGCATCAATGTGATAGACGTGCGTCCTTCCTGGCAGTCCACCTTCGATGTCGGCAGCCACACCTATGCATCGTCTCCTTTGTTCGGCTCCGGCCCTTCGACCTTCGGCGAGCAGTGGCTCAAGTTCCGCGACCGCTCTCTGAACGACACCGTATTCTGGAACGTCGACTTCGCAACGGGCATCGGCGCTATCCCGACTTCGTTCATCACCACCGGCATCATCGGCGTACTCGCCTGGCTCGTGTTCATCGGATTCTTCCTCTACTCAGGCGTGCGCGCCCTGCTGTTCCGTCTCCCGTCTGATTCGTTCATGCGGTTCGTGTCGCTCGCGTCCTTCACGGGCGCAGCCTACGTGCTCGCGGCCGCGTTCTTTGCGGCTCCTGGCCCCGTCGTGCTCGCGCTCGGCTTCCTGTTCGTCGGCCTGTTCGCGTCGTCCTTGCGCTACGGCAAAGAGCGCCATGATTGGGGAATCGTCTTCTCCAAGAATCCGCGCGTCGGCTTCGCCATCGTGTTCCTCATGACGCTGTTGCTGCTTGCCTCCGTCGCCGCCATCTACGTAGTGCTCGGCCGCTACATGGCATCTGCCGCATATGGGGAAGCCGCACAGGCCCTGAGCGCTGGGAACGTCGACGCCGCTGATGCGGCCGTCGGACGCTCGATAACCTTCGCTCCGTCCGAGCGCGCGTACCAGCTCTCGTCCGCTATCGGCATCGAGCGCATGCGCCGAATCGCCGCAGACACGACGCTTTCGGCGTCCGCCGCGCAGCAGCAGTTCCAGGCAGCGCTCTCGAATGCGGTCAATGCCGGACTCGCCGCAACGCAGGCAGGCCCGAACGATTATCAGAACTGGGTCGTGCTCGGCAGCGTGTACCAGTCGGTCGCATCGCTTGGCATCCAGGGCTCCTATGAAAGCGCGAAGTCCGCGTACCAGCACGCTGAAGCGCTGAATCCTGCAAGTCCGGTGCTCCCGTACGTCATCTCCCAGCTTGAGATAGGGAAGAACGACGGCCCGGCCGCGGAAGCTGCGCTCCTCTCATCGGTCAACCTGAAGCGCGATTACATCCCGGCCATCCTCCTCTTGTCCCAGCTTGAGATCCAGATGGGCAAGGCATCCGAGGCGCTCCAGGCCGCTGAGGCTGCCGCCTACTTCGCGCCGAACGAGCCGGCCGTGCTATTCCAGGTGGGACTTCTCCGAAGCGGCACGGGAGACATCGCAGGAGCAGTCGCTGCGCTTGCGCATGCGGTTGAGCTGAATCCGCAGTACGCAAACGCACGCTTCTTCCTCGGCGCCATGTACTCAGTCCAGGGCAAGTACCCTGAGGCGCTCGAGCAGATGCGCGCAGTCGCCGCATTCTCTCCGGAGAACGCTACGGCGGTCGCTACCGACATCGCGAGCCTTGAAGCTGGGAAGAACCCCTTCCCGGCGACCCGGCTGAAGTCGCTCGGCATCCCGACCCCTCCGGTCGCTGAGCCTACCGCAACCGCCCCGACCAAATAAGAGCCACGTAAAAATCTCTTATGCGAGGCGCGGGAAGACGAGGAGCGAAGGCGTACCGGGAGTACGCTGGAACGACGAGTCAGGACCCGCAACGAAGCAGAAGAGGTTTTTAAGGGCGCTCTTGGTAGAATAGGGAAATGGTTCAAGGCATCCTCAGAACGCTCTCGTCATCGGTACGCGGCCTGCATCAGGCCGCGTACCTTTTGGCGGCTCTGACGCTGGTGTCGCAAATCCTCGCTCTGGCGCGCGATCGCATATTCGCGCATGCGTTCGGCGCAAGTCAGACTCTTGATCTGTATTACGCCGCATTCCGCGTGCCGGACCTGGTGTTCGCGCTCATCGCGTCGTTGGTATCAGCGTACGTGCTTATTCCTCGCATTGCAGGCGCGCCGTCGGACGAAGTAAAGAAGCTTCTGTCGCACGCATCGTCCTTCCTTCTTATCGGCGGAGGCGTGATATCGCTCGTGCTTGCAGCCGGGATGCCGTACCTCCTGACCTCGCTCTTCCCGGACTTCGCGACGTCTCCGGACCGTGCAGGATTCATGCTCTTGTCCGAGCTCTTGCTCCTGCAGCCCATACTGCTCGGGCTTTCGGGAATACTCACGAGCGTGACGCAGGTGCATCGCCGGTTCATCCTGTTCGCGCTGTCTCCCGTCCTCTATAACGCGGGCATCATCGTCGGAGCCGTCGCCCTGTATCCCGTCTTCGAGCTTCCGGGTATAGGGATGGGCGTGGTGCTCGGCGCCTTGGCGCATGTGGCCATCCATATCCCGGTGGTGCTAGCGGCGCGGGTGGCGCCAAGGCTCGTGGTGCCGTCGCCGTCCATCATTTGGTCTATAGTGCGCGACTCGGTTCCGCGCTCCCTGGCGCTTTCGTTTGGCGCGCTGACCACGCTTCTCCTTACTATGCTTGCGTCGAGGACCGCTGAAGGCGCCGTGTCCGTCTTCACGCTCGCAGGGAATCTTGAAGCGGTGCCGCTCGCGTTAATAGGCGCCTCATACGCTACCGCTGCATTCCCGGTGCTGTCTGAAGAGGCGAGTGGAAAGCGCGACGAAGCGTTCAAGGCCACTCTGACTGCTGCCGGCCGCCACCTTATCTTCTGGTCGTCGGTGGTCGCGGTGCTCGCTATCGTGCTTCGCGCGCATCTCGTGCGCGTCATTTACGGGACCGGCGCCTTCGACTGGGACGCGACGAGGCTTACTTCGGCGCTCCTCGGCATCCTCGTGATCGGGCTTGCAGCGCAAGGAATCGTTCTCTTGGCGAGTCGCGCGTTTTACGCCGCGCGCCGTTCCTGGAACCCGCTCATCATTCAGGCAGCCGGACTCGTGGTGTCTGTAGCAGGCGCTCTGGGTATGCTTCTTCTGGCAGACGCTATACCTACCGTCCGCTTTTTCGTGGACGCGCTGCTTCGCATCGACGACCTCGCGAGCGGACGCGTGGTCTTCATTGCGCTCGGCGCGACCTTGGGCCAGCTCTTCATGGGAGTGCTCGCCCTCGTGACGCTCGGTCAGATAGCACCGGGCGTCGCCAAGTCCCTCATGCGGCCACTGTTTGAGGGGGCTGCGGCGGGCATCGTCGGCGGCTCAGCGGCGTACGGAGTGCTCGCGCTCCTCGGGAATATCGCCCCGCTTTCGACGCTGGGCTCTGTCTTCACGCAGGGCCTCCTGGCTGGTATGGTAGGCCTAGCCGTATCCGCCTCGGTGCTCATCCTCCTTGAGAATCGCGAATTCCGCGACCTCTATGAATCGCTCAAAAAGATACGATTCTCCAAGGCTCTCGAGCCGTCTGGAACCGTATTGAACGACCAGGCAAACCCCTAGGATACCGGCAACCTACATGAATATACGAAACTTCAGCATCATCGCGCATATCGACCACGGCAAGTCCACGCTTGCCGACCGCATGCTTGAGCGCACCGGCACTATTGAAGCGCGCAAGATGCGCGACCAAGTGCTCGACTCCATGGACCTTGAGCGCGAGCGCGGCATCACCATCAAGATGCAGCCGGCGCGCATGAATTTCAATTCAAAGGACGGCAGCGCCTACATCCTTAATCTTATCGATACGCCGGGGCATATCGACTTTGCATACGAAGTATCGCGCGCCCTTACCGCAGTCGAAGGCGTCATCTTGCTCGTTGATTCCACGCAAGGGGTGCAGGCGCAGACCCTCACGACCTTGTCGATGGCGAAAGCGGCAGGGTGCGTCATTATTCCGGTCATCTCGAAGATCGATGCTCCGGCGGCGCGTCCTGACGAGGTGAAAGAAGAGCTCTCAACCCTGCTCGGGGTCGAAGCCTCAAGTGTGCTTGCGGTGTCAGGACGGACTGGAGAGGGTGTTGAGGATCTCTTGGAAGCCATCGTCGAACGCGTGCCTGCGCCGAGAGTCTCGACCTCCGCTGAGCCGCGCGCAAGCATATTCGATTTCTCGTATTCGACGCACCGGGGCATCACGGTCTTCGTGCGCGTATTCGACGGGGCAGTGAAAAAAGGTCAGGCGCTCACGTTCGCTGCGGCAGGCGCCCGCTTCACTGCGCTTGAGACCGGTATATTCACTCCGGGAGAGACGCCGACTGATTCTCTGTCGGCAGGCGAAATAGGGTACATCGTCACGGGCATCAAGGAGCCGGGCATCGTCGCGGTGGGCGACACGATAGGCCTTGAGAAAGGGACGCTCGCGGCTCTCTCGGGCTTCGCGCGACCGCGTCCCGTGGTCTGGGCTTCGGTCTATCCTGAAAGCCAGGACAGCCTTGCCGACCTCAAGCAGGCTCTCGAGCGCCTTCGTCTCTCAGACTCTTCGCTTTCGTTTGAAGAAGAATCGTCAGGCGTTCTTGGTCGCGGATTTCGCTGCGGCTTCCTCGGCATGCTCCATCTCGAGATAGTCACCGAGCGCCTTCGTCGCGAGTTCAATCTTTCGCTCATCGTCACCATCCCTACCATCGAGTACGTCGTGACGAACACGAAAGGGAAGCGCGAAACTATCTACACCCCGTCAAAGTTTCCCTTGTTCGGCGATATTGAGTCGATAGAGGAGCCGTGGGCCGACGTCATCCTCATCACGCCTCCTGACTCCCTGTCAGGACTCCTGCAGCTGTTGCACGAGCATGAGGCGATAGTGGGCGACACGAACGCGTATGCGGACGGCCGTATCGAGCTTTCTGCTGAGATGCCGCTCCGAGAACTTATGCGCGGATTCTTCGACCGGGTGAAGAACGTCTCCTCAGGCTACGCATCCCTTTCCTATGAACTCCTCCCCGTGCGCCCGGCCGACGTCGTGAAGCTCGATATCCTGGTGGCAGAGGAGGAAGTGCCGGCATTCGCGCGCGTGGTGAGCCGGCGGCGCGTCCAGGAAGAAGGCGAGCGCATGGTGGAGAAGCTGCACCAGATCCTCCCCAAGCAGCTCCAGGTGACGAAAATCCAGGCGCAGGCGCTCGGCCGCATCATTTCGAGCCGCACCCTCTCAGCCGTGCGAAAAGACGTGACCGGCTACCTCTACGGCGGCGACGTCTCGCGCAAGAACAAGCTGCTTCAGAAGCAGAAGAAGGGCAAGAAGCATCGCGCGCAGTTCGAGAAGAACCGCGTCGACATACCGGAGGATGTCTTTATGAAGATGGTCCAGGAATCAGAAAAGTAAAAACACACCATCTGCTTTGTTGCGGGTCCCGTCCGGTTCGTTCACCGTACTTTTGTACGGCTCTCTCACCGGCCTTCCCGCGCCTCGCATCTGACGCGTTTTTACTTTTCAGAATGGTTTAGCGCCTGCTGGTATACTTTGCGGATGATGCGCCGTAAGCGATACACCCCGAAGCAATACGCTATCGCCGGAGGCCTCGCACTCCTCTTGCTCTTCCTTCTCTTTCAATTCTGGGGGATATTCCGTAAAGAGGAGGTGGCGCGCCATCGGGCCGAGCAGACGAAACAGCAGCTCGCGGCGCTTGCAGCCAGAGAGGAGACGTTAAAGCAGAACATCGCCGATCTTCATACCGACCGCGGCCAAGAAGCCTCTATACGCGAGACGTACGGAGTTGCGCGTCCTGGAGAGGAGGTTATCATCGTCGTACCGGCAGAGGAGGGAGAGGCTGTCCTAGCCGATTCCTGGTGGGACAAGCTCTGGGGCTGGTTCAAGTAGAATGCGGGATTGGTTTGAGTCGCGGATATAGTTTAGTGGCAGAACTGGTGCTTCCCAAGCATCGGGCGAGGGTTCGATTCCCTCTATCCGCACCAAGTGGCAGGACGATGAGAGGCTCTCCCAGAGCCTCTCATTCCACGCGGTTGAGGCACGAGCTTACATCATGCTGGGGGCATGATGTAAGGGCCGGAGACGCGAAGGCGTCGAGGCGGGGTCGAAGAATCCGCCAGCAGGCGGATATCTGTGGCCGATTCTCGTATCCCGCACTTGTTTTGAGAAAAATGCTATAATGCACATACATAACGCGAACATATATGGATAAGAACGTAACGATTTATACGACCCCGACGTGCCACTTTTGCCAGATGTCGAAGGAATTCTTTAAGGCGAATAATGTGAATTATTCTGAGTTCAACGTGGCTGCAGATCAGGCGAAGCGCCAGGAGATGATCGATAAGAGCGGCCAAATGGGCGTGCCGGTTATCTTCGTCGGTGATGAGATGGTTGTAGGCTTCGATAAGAGGAGGCTTTCCGAGCTGCTTGGCATCGCGGAAGGTACGACTGAAGTCTAATAGCTCGCTTGCCAGAAGACTAGCGTTCCGGCTGACGCCGTCACTCCTCGTCTTCTGCCGCTCGCTTCCCCATAAGAATGGGGACCCCAGTTAGACCAAAGGAAAACCGGCCGCGAAAGCGGCCGGTTTTGTGCTATCGTACGCACGTTCCTGTTCTCATTTCGCCACCATACGTGCTGCTTGCGCTCATATGGTGGCTCGTTCGGAGCAAGCCCATAATCGAGGACGTTCATGTGTTGGTCCTCACTCCGCCACCATAGCTCAATGGATAGAGCATCTCACTCCTAACGAGACGATGTAGGT
>CAYWQN010000018.1:0-1134 GCA_964460875.1 uncultured Candidatus Saccharibacteria bacterium
ATAAAAATCCTTGTTAACCACCTCGAGCGAGAAGCGTTCTTTGAGATCGTTAAGGTCAGTAATTTTACCTTTAGCAATCAAGTACTTTGTAGGAGTATTTACCTTGGCTTTTGGGCCTAGTACGTATGAATATCTGCGCGGATTCGAGACAGTTTCTTTGACACCCTTTTTGTCACGAGTTACTTGCGTAGTGATGAGTGAAAGTCTCCATTCATCTGAATCGTCTGAATGATAAGCGATGAGGGCATGGGCCTTCGGATGGTTCTTAAGCAATGCGTAAGACTGTTTTGAGATTTCCATTCGAGCATTAATGGACGATTCTGGACTGACCGAGAATATTACAAGGTCCAGTTTCGATGATTCTCCAATCTGCTTGATTGTTGAAAAGCCTCGTCGTGCCTCGACACGAGAGTCTGACTGTTCGAAATCAGGCAAGTTTGAACTTACGAACTCTATAAACTCCTTTTCGGAAAACTTATTCTGAAGGAAATTGCTCATATCCGGTGCTCCTGCGTAAACAGTAAGACGTTCGAAGCTCTTTGGTCTTTATTCTGACGCTCAAGGCTTACTGCAACCTGACGTTCCGGTGCTATCTCAATGATTTTCCTCGCTAGATCGTCTGCGCCTAATTCAGTGTCTTTAGACTCCTTAATTATGGTCTTCAACTGACCATCTGAAAGGTCGTCGAGTTCTGCTACGACACGTATAAGGTCGTCACAATAGTTGGCATACTGTGTCTCGTCCTTGATGTTTCTGAGAATTCTTATGACTTCTGTTCTGTTGCCCGACATTTGAGATACTGGCGGCTTCTCAAATAAACGCTCCTTGATGAGTTCGAATACTTGATCAAACTGGACATCGGCAGGCTGACCCCTTTCCTCCTTTTGCGCCATGAAGAGCCTAATAGCGTCTTCTGTATTTACGAGACGAGCAGTGCCATCTTCTTCTATCGCACAGATAATATTCTCACCTCGCATACCAACTCCAATAGAACATTTCTTGGCCTTTTCGGTTCGAACGAGTCGAGAGCGCATGGGTAGGCGTTGAGCTTCAGACATAAGGTCTTCATCGCGTTTTGCTGCGTCGTATGCGTCCCTGTGCGGAGCGTCCCAACTCATATCTTCAGAAGTCGCA
>CAYWQN010000018.1:1144-3499 GCA_964460875.1 uncultured Candidatus Saccharibacteria bacterium
AAATTCATCCTTGAAGAACGAGACGGGGTCCTCATCAGGCGTTAGAGTACGAGAGTCACTTCCAACGACCGCATTGAATATCCTCATCTTCAAGGTGGATATGCCACGCACATTAACCTCGGCTTCACCTAGTTCTGTCGGGAAGTAGTTGTCGATATAGAGCTCTTCAAACATCTTCTTACTGATGCGGTTTATACGACCGACGCGCTGTATAACGCGAGTCGGATTATACGGAATATCGTAATTTATGATCCGTCCTGCGCGATGAAGGTTGATTCCTTCGCTAAGTGCGTCTGTAGCAACGAGAACTTTGTAGTCGTCCTTCTGTTTTTCTTCCGGAAGTCCGGCGTCAAAGTTCTCTCTAACCTTGGCCCTGTCGGTCTTTGAATTAGCCGACGTATATACGAACACAGGAACACCTGCCGTGCGAAGTGCTTCACCAACATAGTTGACCGTATCTGCATACATGCTGAAAATGACGATTTTCCGTTCAAGGTCTTGCTGTTTGTGATTTTTCACATCTTCCAACAGACGCTCAAGTTTCGGGTCCGGCATTGACGCGTATGCTGAGCCGCTTCCGAACCACTGATCGTAGAGATTCTTCAGAACATCCTTATCATGCTTCACATCGTTCACAAAGTTATCCTCTAGATCCTCAAGTTCTACATACACAATCATGCGAGCGGGGGTATTAACGGCGTCTTCAACGGAAGCTTCGGATTCAAGTGAATCAGATGTATCCTCGTCCGGCGTCTCATCCGGAGAAGGTATATAGGCTTTCTTTGAGATTGGCACCTTTTGTTTCTTTTCTGCCCACTCCAAAATCCTTTCGTGCGACGCGATGACCGTGCCGAGTGTGCTCTTGAAAGCCGCACGTGAACTCTCGAAACGCATCACGAGCAATTTACGCATGAACGAAGCAACGTTCTTCTGGGCAGTACGAATATCTTCAAGGTCTGGATACTTAGCTACGAAAGCAGAGACGTCTTTTGCGTAAGTAGTTGGCATATACCGAGCACCAGTTAGACCGTCCTTAGTTCTTGAGTCCGGCTCAATCCGAGCAATTGTGTCGAGGTAAATACCGGACAAGTCTCCGAGTTCGTACTCTCGAAGTACTGGGTCAGCCATCTTTGCAAACTGCACATTTTGAGCTTCGAGGTCCTCTCTGTAGCGCTTGATGGTCGTTAGATCTATGCGGGAGCGTCTAATGATAAGGGGCGCGATGAGTCTACGCAGTTCAGACGCGATTGAGTCGCGTTCAGTATCGAGCTCTGTCTGTTGAGCGGAGTCTTTAACGCCTTCTGACAGACGACGTCGTAGACTCTTGTACTGCTTTTCGAGTTCGATGAATTTCAACGATAGGTTATCGACTGTGCGAAGAGTCGCGGCTCCGGGCGTTTGAAATAGTTTTATGAGTGCGAATATGTCTTTCGGATCATTGTTGAAAGGAGTAGCGGATAGGACCAGAACCTTATTCCCAACGTGGCTTCTCGCTAACTGATGAAGCATCTGGTAGTCATGCGTCTCTTCATTTCGGTATCGGTGCGCCTCATCAAGAATGAGGAGAATAGGGTCTCTGGAGTTTTTGTACCTATCGTAGGCTTCTTCAATTTTGCCTGTGCTGTAGACGCGATAACCAGATAGCCGGAACTCCTCGGCATAGTCTTCCCACATTGGAACGAGATGCGGAGGTGCAATTATTACCGGCTTAAGCTCGGTAAGGTTTGCCGCAACGGTACTAGCGATAACGCTTTTCCCGAGACCAACGACATCTGCGGCGATAGGGCAGACAACGTTCTTAAGCCGAACCAGCGCCATTGTTGCTGGGTCGAGCTGATACGAGTAACCGCTGTACTGCCCCTTAGATGCTGATTTCGGAGAGATAATCTCGTTTGCGTCTTCGGCTCCAAATATTTCAAGGAGAAGTCGAACATACATAGCGTAGGGGCGAGGTACTACGTTCATCCATAGCTCGTTCCTGATTTTATTCAAGAACATATCCGACTTACCCTTTTCTTGGACCGCAATATTCCTAGCGTCATTCCAACGCGTCTTAAAGTTCTCCGAGTATTCTTTGTATTTCTCAGGGCTATCCAGAACCTCGTTTACCTCCTGCTGACCAATAAGGCCGTTGTAAGTAAGGTTACTTGAACCCATGTAGACGACTCCGTGAGGCTCTTTATGAATGACATAGTATTTACCATGAGCATGATCTTCGGTCATCTTAATTTCAAGCGAGCCGTTTTCAAGTTTTTGCTCTAGAATTTGATATGCGGTTTGCGATTCCGGAGCATCAAAAATGGCGGTTTGATTGGCAAGCTTCTTAATACCCTCAGCTAATGCCTCAACCCGCTT
>CAYWQN010000018.1:3509-17244 GCA_964460875.1 uncultured Candidatus Saccharibacteria bacterium
AATGCTCCGAGGCTGAAATGGGTCAAGATTTAAGGACGATTTCTTCGTTGATTCAATAATGAGATCTGGGATCGCATCTGGGTCAATGTACGAACCAACGAGGATTCGGACCGAAAGTTTTTCGAGTTTCTTTGCGAGCAGTTCAAAGCCACATAGGTAGAAGTAACCAACCTCTATATCAACGCCGGTCGTTTTATCATCAATGGCATTAGAAATAGCCTGAAACAGGTTATTGTCTGGCGCATTGTTGATTAGTCGATCCGGAGACATGACTTTTATGTCAATCCTACGTCTTTTTTGAGCTTATTCAAACTACCGTTTCTGAGTAGAGTCGGCCAAAAAGAACCCAGATGCTGAGCCAGGGCTGAGGTTTTCCGAGCCGCACACTAATGCACTACAGCACATTGGCACCTTATCCAAGCGTACCTTGACCTAACGCAGTTCCGTGGTATTTTCAGAACCGCAGCAACACGGGAGACAGAAATGTCACTGCCTGAAAAGCTCGACGATTGGTTCGTTGATAAATTCCAGAAATTCAGTAATTGGTTCCGGAACGAAACCGGAAAGACCTGTTACTGGCTCGCACGGCAGTTCGCCGTCGGCAGCATCGCCTCGTTCGCGTTGTGCGTCGTCTTTATGATTGGGCTGGCGAAAGCTATGAGCGTCTTCACGCTTCTTCTCGCCCTGTTCATCATGAACATGTGCTTCAAGATGCGTACGTTCATTACGCTCGCGCGCTCGCTTGACGCGAAGGCGGAACGATCAGAGACGGCGCTGAGCCCGCTCCGCCCTTTCGAAAAAGCGGGATGGGGCCGGGTCATGTACTGCATGATGATAGTCATGCTCGTCATCGTCACCATCGTTATGGGATCTGAAGCACGCACGCCTGATAGCTATGCGTTCAACGCGGGGTTTACCCTGTGCTGGTTTAGCTTGTACTTCCTCGCGTGTACGCCTCAGCCGCGTAAGCCGAAGAAGGTGAAGGCGGCGGCGCCTGCATTCCATGCCCTACCGCAGGGCGCATAATTTCTGGAGAGTGAACCAATTGCCGACGGGCCGAGCTTCTTCAGCTCGGCCCGTCATCTTTTTATGCTCTCCCTAGATGGTAAACAGGGTCTCGTAGCTACCCCGTCCGGCTGCCCCCTCGCCGGTAACGGTCACCGCGCCATGCTTCACGACATACGCGCCGTTCTCGAGGAATACGCCCACCTCGTCCCCCGCTCCCGCCCAGGAGCAGACGACGGCCGTGAGCTCGCCCTCAACCAAGGGCCAGGCGCTCGCACCCTCTCCACCCAATACCGAGCAGTGGCCCGGGTACGTGCTGACGACTTTGGTCACGCCGTCTACGGTGAGGCTCACTTCAGAGAGATCCGCGCCCGTCTTCGGGTTTCCGCCTACGATACGGAACGTCCACTCGAAAGCGTGGGTAGCCTCCGCGCTCGCGTCTCCTTGATTCTCCGCTACTGGCACCTCAATGGAGGCTGCGGGCGAGGGCGCCTGCTGGGTGATGTAGTACCCAAGGCCGATGAGGGCTGCCAAAACGATAATGAAGCCGAGCCACTGCCCCCAGGCAGTTTTCTTCGGTTCCGGAAGCAATTTGAGCTGTTGTTTTTTGTCCATACCGCTGCATTCTACTCCACCTGGCGCAGCTTGCGAGCGAAGTTGACTCTAATATTTTTCTGTATCATAGTGCTCGCATTCCCCCACTCTCGAAGGGGGTGCACAAAAAAGGAGCCAGTTACATGGCTGAAGCACCTAGCACGGGCGAGGCTCCCTCGCCCCGGAAACGGTTCAAGCTCGGGCCTGCGCAAAAAGACTTGGCCGACAGGATGTGGCGCCGCGAGGCGTTCGGCTTCCTCTTCGCCCTCAGCTGCCTGGTCCTCAACTACACCCCGTTCATGCGGATCCACCCGGGTCCGATTACGGTGTGGACGTTGGTCCAGGTGGTCGGCATCTGCGTCTTCTTCCTTTCGATTTCGATTCGGTTCCTTTGGACCCAGTTGAACGCGATCGAGATCGAGACGCGCGACGAAGCGGAAATCAAAGACACGCAAGGCAGTGATGACATGGGGTGGACGTATTATATCTACGCCGCCTTCGCCATCATGTACGCCACGACGGGTCTCGGTTTCCTGTTGAACTTGATCGCAGGCGACCGCGTGCCGGCGTTGGTCATCCACGGGCTTTATATCTCGTGGGCCATGACCTTCTTCACGCCGTTCGCGTGGTGCCTGACGCGCATCGACCTCGGCCTCATCGCCACGCTGTTCCAGCGTAACAATCGTCTCCGGACGAAAATTACGCGCCTGGAGCAGACGGCGCACTGAACCCAACTACGCTACGGACTTCCAAACGGCGCGGTTCCCACTACTACGGGGATCGCGCTGTTTTCTTTTATGCCTTTTTAGGCGAAAGCGGGATGAATACCGAGGTGCGCTTTTTGTAGGCCTCCCACTCAGGGTTTCCCTCGAAACGCTTTTCGAGAAGAGGCACGCCGGAAACCTTGAGAAGAAGGAACGTGATCAGAATCGGACCGACAAACCCGAGAAGCGGAAGAGCCGAAATCCCAAACGACGCAAGCGCTATCCCCCACCACATGAGGCTCTCACCAAAATAATTCGGGTGACGGGAATACTTCCACAAGCCAAGCGTCATGATCTTTCCTTTATTCGCCGGATTCCCGAGGAAGCTATCAAGCTCGGCGTCTCCTTTCGCCTCGAAGAAGAAACCGATAGCCCAGAGCGCTACCCCAAGCCACACATACGCCGGATGCATGACGGCAGCCGGGTACGCGATTGCGAGCGTTACGGGGAGCGCGACGACGAAAACGACCAGACCCTGCAGCATAAATACTTGGAAGAAGCTCCGCACCACAAATGATTTTCCCCACGCGTCGCGCCATGCTTTGTACCGAAAGTCTTCGGGCTTCCCGGCATTCTTGTGATAGATCCTCGAGGCCAGCCGTAGGCCCCAGATGCCTGGCAATATAGACAGCAGCAGCGCGAAGACAGTCGCCGGCGGTGCGAGCGTCAATGTGGCCACAATGAGAACGATGAACGCGATGCCGTAGCCCACGTCGGCGACACCATTATTTTTCGTCGCAAGCGCGATGAGAAAGAGCCCGCTCATATAGAGCAAGAGGACGCCGAGCGCAGGCAGAAGGACGCTCATGACTAGCGGACGAAGAACGTGAGTGCCACCCACGCCGCCGTGCCCGAAAGCGTGGCAGTAAGCACCGTTCCCCATGCGATGTCAGCGAAGGCGACCAGCGCCGGCCAATCCTTCAAGGTCGCCCAGTTGCTCAGGTCATAGGTAGCGTATGCGATGAACCCGAGCGCAGCGCCCAGAAGCGCCGCGCGCATCACAGATCCAGCGGCAATCCCTGGCATGGTCGCGAAGAATGCGAGCCCGATAGCGTAGAGGATGTAGAACGCGACGGCAGGCCAAAGAGCGAAGCTCTGCGCCATGAGGTGCCCAATCTGCGCGCGATAGAAGTCTTTCATGATGACGCCGAGCCAGAGGAGGTCGAGCGCGACCATGAGAGGGATAGTCACCGCGATAACTTTTAGGTAGAGGGTCATGCCTCCATAATACCAGCTAGCTCACGAAGGGTTCTTCGTCGGGATGCTTGGGCCGGGTGCCGCTCTTTCGTATTTGGAGCGCGCGCTCGAGCACGCGCGGCTCTACTTCTCGCGATACGCTCTGCATGAACTCAAGCACGGCCTCAGCGTCCGGCAGAGCGCGATGCCGATCATCGGTCCCGATGCCGTAGCGCTCGATGATGGCGTCGAGGCTGTGGCTTCGTTCCGCGGGGAAAAGCGCACGCGACAAAAGCACGGTGCACAGAGACTCCGCGCTCCACTCGATGCCCGCGCGGGCAAACTCATGCTTTATGAAGCCGTAATCGAACGCGGCGTTATGCGCGACGAATACCGCTCCTGCAAGATGCTTTTTTACCTCAAGCGCGACGTCTGCAAACGAAGGCGCATCCGCAAGCATATCGTCGGTGATTCCGGTCAACCGCGTAATGACGCGCGGGAGGCGCTCGCCTGGATTCACCAAGGTTTCGTACCTCTTGGTAACGAGGCCGTTCTCAACCCGGATGATTCCTATGTCGATGACGCGCGCATAGGAGGGGTGCATGCCGGTCGTTTCGGTGTCGATGATGGAGAATACGGGAGGAAATGCGCGCATTCTATCGATTCTACGCGCGCTGGAGGGGTCGGGCAAATAAACAAGCCCCGCTTCAGTGAAGCGAGGCTTGTTTACAAGCAATTGCGCTATCGCGCCATCAGCTGGGCGTTCGCAGACGCATGTGCGGCCACTATTGCCTCGATGAGGCGGGTACGGGCAGCTGCGTCATCCGTCATCTTAAGATCGGTCGAGACTTCAGCGGACGATGAGAGCTTCTCATCCACCATGGTCGAAGTGTCATCGGTGCCGACAACGAAGAAGTTCCACCACGGCATATGCGTCTCCACGCGCGCAGTACCCTCATCGTCAAGCATCGCTCTCGTCTCCGACTTCACCTTGACCGAGAACATGCCGAAGAGGCGTCCTGGATGATAGTAGGAAACCTTCACTTCGCTATCGCCGGCTGCTTCCACTTCCGCAACGTTCGCGTCGCGCGCGCTGAGATTTGCACGGAAGGATTCAAAGTCCGTGTCGGTCATCACACGGTCGTCGCTTGAGACGGGTGTGTCAGGCGCTTCAATGCCGACGTCAGCGTCAGCGGACCCTCCAACCGCCGAGCCGGTACCGGACGCCGTGGCGCCGACGGTAATGCCGGCTGCGTTCACGGATGCTGTGCCGCCTCCATAGAGGCTCGCGGCTGAGACGCCGGACGGGGCGAGCGCGATGAGCGCGGTAAGCGCGATAATGGTTCTGGTGATAGTCATGATTGATTGAAAGCTGGTAACGCTGAGAAGGGTAGCAATGCCTTCATGAAGGCTGGATGAAACGACAACGGCCCCGTGTGGGGCCGTTGTCTAAAGGGAGAATCCCTTACTTCATCATCTTTCGATCAAGCGACCACTTGCCCGGGCCGGTAATCATGACTGATACCGATGCGGCAAGGATAAGAAGGATGAACTCGTATCCCGGAAGGAAGAAGCCCTGAGCGAGATGCACCGTCACGAGCGCCACGAGGGCGATGAAGGCGAGCACCTTTGCAGCCCAGTGCGTCCAGAGACCGAGAATAAGGAGGATGCCGCCGAGCAACTCACCGGCGATGAGGAGCACGGCGAGCACGCCCGGAAGCGGGAAATGCAGCATGGTAAGGAAGCCGGTAACGCCCGGGACGCCCATGACCATCAGCTTCTGCCAGCCATGCATGGCGAAGATGAGACCAGTAACGACGCGAAGGATGAGCGGAGCGGCTTCGCCCCACTTTCCGGCACAGGTGCACTGCAAAAGATTCTTCATATATATGATGATTTGGTAATACTCCCCTATTCTAGCGCACCCTAGGGAGCCTTTGGCTTGCGGATACTCGGGATGCGCGGGATGACGGCACAGGCGATTCCGGCAATAGCGGCGACCGAATAGAAGCCGAATCCGATAGTCATGCCTATGGCGGCGGAGAACCAGAGGGACGCTGCGGTCGTGAGGTTATGTACATTCCCGCCTTCTTTCAAGATGAGGCCAGCGCCGAGAAAACCAATGCCAGGAATGATGTTGGAGGCGATGCGGGAGGTGGAGTTTGGATCGACGACCGCAGAAAGCATGGTGAACAACATTGCGCCGCCGATGACGAGAATGTGCGTGGAGATGCCGGCATCCTTACCGCGCGATTCGCGCTCGATGCCGATGACCAGACCGATGATAAGCGAGAGGCCGAGCCCAACCAAGAACTGCATCTCTAGTGGTGACATAGAGAAAGTATACCAAGCAGTGCTATGCCTTTCGTTTCTTCGACTTGATAAGTGCCAGCTTCTGCGCACGCGAGAGCTTCTTAAGCGCCGCTTCGCGCTTTGTCGCTTGGCTCCGGGTATGAAACGTTTCTGCATGCACGAGACGGACCGGACGGCGCACGCGCGTATAGCGCGCGCCGCGCGCGCCCTTCCCGTTATGCTCGGCGACCCGTCGTACGGCATCAACAGTCACCCCCGAGTACAGGGTGCCGTCCGCGCATTCGAGGATATAGGCCATCCATCGCTTCTTCTTCACGGGCATTGTGGGGATAGTGTGGCACGCGCCCTCAGGACGCGCTATAACAAAGGAGTCATTCACGGAGGATTCCCCAATGACAATGCAAGCAGCAGCGCCGCGTGTTTCGATGCTCATCGTCGAGAGAGAGGAAGGCAGGCTCGCGTTCACTCATGATTACTTCGGTCGGCGCCTGGTTTTTCGCCAAATCCCGGCAGCTCTGATTTTCGACAGAGACCCCTCTGAAGACGTGATGAAAGCCGAAGAATATCTTGAAGGCGAACGCATCGGATTCAATCCGACCTTCCGAGAAAACCTCTTGAAGCTGGCGTCGAAACACCACTAACCGGAGCGATATAGCGAAGGCCCTCGGGACACCGCGGGCCTTCTGTTATTTGCCGAGCTCCAAAGTCTCGTCGATGCGAATTTGCTCGACGAACTCAGGGACGTGGGAGACCAGGACCATAGCGCCTTCATAGGCGTCGAGCGCTTTGGCGATGACCGGGAGGTGACGGAAGTTTATATGGTTGGTCGGCTCATCAAGTATCAAAAGCCCCGGCGCCTCGAGCACGAGGCGTGCAAACGCGACGAGTCCCTTCTGCCCTTCTGAGAGCATGCCGATTTTCTTTCCCATCAAGGCGCCCGTGATCAAAAAGCCCGCCGCGACCGCGCGCATGCGTTCTTCTTCCTGCTTTTTCATGACGTTCATCAAGGAATCGAACACCGTGTCCTCGAAGTTGAGCGTCGAGAAATCCTGGCGGTAATAGCCCACCTTTATCCCAGCCGTAATCTTCGCGCCTTCGGCCGTGCCGTTTGCCAGAGACTCGAGAAGCGTTGATTTGCCGATGCCATTCGGGCCCTTCAAAAGAAGATGCTGCTTTTTCTTGAGGACGATGGTGGCGCTCTGTTTTTTAGGCTTATGCGTCTTCGGGTCGATGATGGTGAGGGACTCGATGCGGAGAATTTCGCCGTTTATGTCTGCAGGGACCGGAATCGTGAACGGCCGAATGGTCTTATCCTCCCGGCGCACGTCCACCTTATCTTCTTCCATCTGCTCAACTTCGTCGCGCAGTTTTTTAGCGATGAGGCGCATCTTGCCTCCTTTTGCGGCGAAGTAGTTTATCTTGTCCTTGTTCTCCTGGATTTTCTTTGCGAACTGCGCGTTCTTCCGGTTCTCGCGCTCGATGCGGGCGAGTATCTCTTTCTGCAAGTCGAAATAGTTTCCGAAGTACTGCTCCACTTTCTGGGTATGGATATCAAGGTAGAGGATGCCGTCCGTGAACGAGTTCAAGAATTCTGCATCGTGGGAAATCACTAAGCAGCTCTTTTCATATCCCTTCAAAAAAGTAGTGAGGTGCTCGATGCCGGCCTTATCGAGGTTGTTCGTCGGCTCGTCGAGCAGCAGGAGGTCGGGGTCTTGAATGAGGGCGGACGCTAGCAAGAGGCGCGCCTGCTGGCCACCCGAGAACGATTTCACGATGCGGTCGTGGGGAGCGTGGAGATTCACCACCTCGAGAACTTCGTCGATTTTAGGCGCGATGTCATAGATCTTTTCCTTGAACTGCCGCTCGAAGAATTCGAGCACCGTGAGATCTCGCTCCGCCGGCGCAATCACCTGGCGCGAGAGCGCTATCGTGAGCCCGCGAGTTTTCTGAATCTTCCCTGCGTCCGGGTGCCGCTCCTCGGTAATGAGGGAGAAGATGGTGGATTTGCCCGCGCCGTTTTGACCCATCACCGTCACCTTCATTCCGCGACGCAGCGAAAAAGACGCCTCGTCGAGGATGGGGTGATTGTGGCCGTACCCGAAGGAGACGTCCTCAAAGCGGAGGACCGCTTCCTGCGGTCCGTTACTCGAACTAGCTGCCATTCCCTTCACCTTACCGCATTGACGCTCGATGCGAAAGTATCAGCAATTTGTTCCGGCGACGTAGCCGGTAGTCCAGCAGAGCTGGAGCGAGTATCCGCCCGACGGCCGCGTGATGTTGAGGAGGTCGCCCGTGATGAAAAGATTCGAGCATTTCAGAGAGCGCATCGTACGCATATCCATTTCAGAGAGCGCTACGCCTCCGTCAGCCACCACTGCCCTATCGAGACCCATGAGTCCTGCGATGGTTGCCGGCAATCCCTTCATCGTGTCGACGAGCGCGCGGCGTTCTTCTTTGGTTATACTGTGCACTTTCTTCTCTGCCGGAATATGCGGCAAAAGCGATAGCACGATATCAGCCCCGCCCGGCGGCAACAGCTCGCGGAGCGCGTTCCGGAGCGATTTGTTCTTATTCCCGTCGAACAGCGCGACGAGCGTCCGGTCCAGACTTCCAATATCCTGTCCGGGAAATAGATCCACCGAAGCCGTGACCGTGCCCTCATGCAGAAGATCAGCCACCTGTCCGGCCGAGTTCAGAATCGTGGGGCCGGTAAACCCGAAGTGCGCCAGCAGGATATTACCCGTCTTATGGAATCGCTTCTGACCGTTTAAGAAAAAGGTAATCTTCACTCCAGGCAGTGTGGTTCCCGGATAATCGCGCACCCACTTCTCTTTTGTCTTCAATGGAACGATGGTCGGTGTCGGGTCGGTAACGGCATGGCCAAGCTCTTTGAGCCAGCCAAAGCCGTCTCCGGTGGAACCCGTTTCAGGATGCGAAACGCCGCCGGTTGCGAATATATAGCTGTCTGCAGTGTACTCTCCTCCGCTTGCAACGATAGCCTTCACGCGTCCGCCCTCTGCGAGAACCTGGCGCACCGGCGTTTTGAGCCTTACTTCCACCTTTCCTTTATTGATATAGTCGACCATCGTCTTCACGACGTCGGCAGCACACTGGCTTTTCGGGAACGCGCGCTTGTTGGCCTCCACCACGAGCGGAAGCTTCCTCGATTCAAAAAACGAGAAGGTATCTTTGACGCCGAACTCGGAAAACGCAGAATAGAGAAACTGTTCCGCGTCCCCGTATTTGCCGAGCAGTATTTTGATATCCTCTTCGGCATTCGTGATATTGCAGCGCTTCCCGCCTGTGATGCGCAGCTTTTCTCCAAGCTTCGCGTTCTTTTCGAACAAGAGCACGCGCTTGCCGCGCGCGGCAGCGGTCCCAGCAGCCATCAGTCCTGACGCGCCTCCGCCGACGACGATAACGTCGTATGCCCTGCTCGTGTCAGTATCTTTTTTCATACTACGGACGATAATCGCCTTTGCGCAGCAGAATAGCGGCCCAGAGCCACACGCCCCCGAACAGGAATCCTCCTATCACGTCAGAAAGGTAGTGCACGCCCAGATACAAGCGGCTCACGCCGATGAGCGCGATGAGGAGCGTTGCAAGCACGGGTATAACCAGTGTCCGCATCATCCCCCGCGCCCTGCGCGCGAGAGCGTACGCAATGAATCCGTACGCCACGACCGCGATAGCGCTGTGGCCGCTCGGAAACGAGAATAAGTTTTCTAGGTATACCGCAAGGTCGGCGGATGGTCGCGCACGCGCAATTGATTCCTTTACGAGTGCGACCGTGAGCGCATTCCCTACAAGCGCGAGGAAGAACGGCAGCGCATAGGTCCGCATGCGGACGAGGAAGAAGCAGAGCGCGATGAGCGCTATCACAAGCACTACCTGCGTTGCGCCGAACTGCGTAATAAGGAGGAAGAATTGGGTAAGCGGCTCAGTGCGTATGCTGGCGAACCACTCTGCTGTCGCAAGGTCGATACGGTAGATGCCCGCAGCCGGAATGAGGTGCAGCTTGGCGAAAATAATAACCGCTGCAAGGCCCATCAAGACCACCCAGAGGAGAATGGGGTTTCGATACAACGGTACGCGGGCTGACGACATACTGCCAGTATACGGCGTATGCGAATCTTCGCTTCCCTTCCTATGAATCGAAGGACTCGATGAGAAATTGTACGTTTTTTGGGTGCGTTGCCTCGATGGCGTCGCGGAGCGCAAGGCAGTGGGCGCCTGCGCCGCACAGATAGACGGTGGAATCGTTGAAATCATAATCGCCGATATGGTCCTGGAGGTACCCGACGTACGGATATCCTTCTTGCTCCGGGCGAGAGAGGACTGAGCGGAACGAGAGTCGCACGTCCTGCTCGGCCAAAAGCTCGAAAAATTCCTTATACAGCGCTTCTTTTTCCGTACGACTCCCGACCAAGACGATGACTTGCTCGATATCCTCCTGATCCAAAAGATACTGCGCAAGGCTCTTTATCACGGACACGCCTATCCCGAAGCCGAACAGATACACTTTTGAGTGCTCTATTTTGTCGGCGGTATTAAGACCCAGAGGGCCCATCACCGACACCGGAAGCGCGTCGAGGTTCTTCTGCCAGAACACCGGGCTCAAGCTTTGCGGCGTGTCGTTCCGGCGTATGGAGAGCGTTATCTCTTTTTGGTTTTTATAGTCGGATGAGACCGAATAGGCGCGGCGTTCGCGCTTCCCGTCGCGCGTGACAAACAGATTCACAAACGCTCCTGGCGTGAACTCGAGCGCGTTCGGGAGCGTAAGCGTCACTTCGCGCGCCGAGGGAGACAAATCGCGTGCGCTCCGCACCGTCGCGGTCATCTGTTTTATATTCATACGGTCGCGGGCGAAGCGCTTCGCATGCGCTTCACGATGAACGCTGCAGCCGAGAGCGCGAAGACGATAAGCGCGAACCAGAACGCGAACTCCTGGCCGAGCACAAGGTACTCATAGAGCGCGCCGGAGTAGAAGTAGACGTATGCCAACTTCTGTATGCGCTTCCAATTGATGCCGAGGACGCGCTTCGAGAATTTGTTCGACGTGATGAGAAGGATGAGCGCGGAGAGGTCGCCAAGCGGCGCGAGGATGTGGTACCCCTCCAAGGACCAGTGTTTTGAAGAAAAGAATGCGAGCGCATACCCGGACGCATCAGTCATGATGTTCGCAAAAATGAACGCCACAATAATCGAGGCCGAGAAGGCGCCTGCCCCCTTGCGCAATATCACGAGGGGGCGCACCCACGAGACGTTCGGCAGGAGGTCGGCGAGCGGCCGTATGGACAAGACGAGGAACGCTGCAAAGAGCGATACTTCGTACAAAAAGGTTATGAAGTCCGCAGGAAGTGCGGCGGGCGCGTATGCCATCGTTATCGGCAGAAGTATGATGACAACAAACGAAAGCCAGAGCAGGGCTTCCTGAATATGGGCGATGGTGGAGAGATACTGCTTCATAGGGTTATGCGACTACGCGCCGCGAGAAGCCCGCGGACGCAACGGACGAGCCGTCGGAGCGGATGAGGAAGTATTCTGCCCCGCGCTCGCCCAAAAGATGCGCCGCGCTCTCCATCCCGAGCACAAGAGCTGCCGTCGCGTACCCCTCCGCTTCGTGGCCGGTTGCGGCAAGCACGGTGGCTGAAACGACATCAGTAGCAGGATTTCGCACGCCGCTTTCGTCCAGGATGTGGTGGAAGGGTTTCTGACCCACCGTCCAGCGGCGCTTGTAGGTGCCGCTCGTCGCGATGCCGCCGTCCTCAAACGCGAAGGACACGGGCATCCCGTCGCCCAAAGGATTTTCAATAGAGAAAATAAATGCGGATCCGTCTGCGTCGCGGCCGCGCGTAAAGATATCGCCGCCGAGGTTCACGATGACCCCTGACGCGTTCAGGGCTTCCTGACACAGTCGCTCCGCGACGTATCCTTTCAAGTACCCGCCCACATCTATCCGCTGCCCTTCCGAAAGCGAGACAGTACCGTCCGCGCCGATGCGCACCGAAGAAAAATCGATATCATAGGCCGCTCGCGTTCCCACTATCGCACGCTCATTGCCGAGAACGTGGACTGCGTCAGCGTCATACCCGAAGCGAGAGATATCAACGAGCGGGTTAAATGCGCCACGGGTTGCGCGATACAGTTCGCGCCCCAAGAGAAGGACCTTCCGGCACTCTTCCGTTACCTGGCGCTCCCCTTCCCGATTAAGCTGCGAGAGCTCGCTGTCTTCAATGAAGCGCGAGAACTGCGCATCATACGCGCGCGCAAGCGCAAGCATACGCGCATACGCGCGCGATGCCTCCGTCTCGTTCTCCATCACGAGCGACACTTCGAGTGTGCACCCCATGACCCTGTCTTCATATATATACTCGTGCTGCATAGCGGGGATTAGCTTGCGCGCGTCGTGCGCACACGCTTCGTCGGCGTTTGCTTCACGACGACCACAGGCGCGGGTGCAGTCGCCGTTACCACGGGAGTCGGCGCGACAACAACCGGAGCGGGCTTTACCGTCGCGGCTTTTTTAGTCACAACCGGCGCCGCCTTCTTGGCGGGGGCTGCAACGGGCGTGGCCGTTGCCACAGGCGGAGCGATAGGTTTCGCGTCAACCACTGCCTCGACGACCGGGGCGGGTTCAGCAGGCGTGAGCGCATGCACGCCCACTGCGCCGGCCAGGATTGCCGGCACGGAAATAATCGTTGCGAGGAAGTTGCGCGTGTCCTTTTTCATACGGAGAGTTTCTGCCACATATGCGTGTCGCGCTTGCGCGTCTCGCACTCAGGGCATTTGAAGTCGTCAGGAAGCTCTTCCCAGCGGGTGCCGGCCGCTATCCCTTCTTCGGGAAGGCCGTGAGTTTCGTCGTATATCCAGCCGCATTCGAGGCAAACGTATTGGAAGTAGGTCATGAGGGTAAAACGCCGGAGCGTATACCCCTAATACACCCCGCACGACCCATTTATTTCAGTCCTCGTTTTCCTCGTTCTCGCGGCGGTGAATCACTTTTACGCCATAGGGACTCACTGCGCCCTCGTCCTCGTCCCCTGCGACGAACACCCGATCGCCCACCTCGATTTCATAGCGTTCGTAGTCCGAAGGATAGGCAATCTCCCACGTACCGTCATCCTCGTCAGCGTCCATATCGTCGTTTGAAATTACGAATGTGTCCTCCCGAATCTCTATGACTTCCCCCCGGAAGACGCCAAAATCCGATGCTGCCTTTTCGCGTGCGCCCTCGTAAAACGCACCGAGCGGAAGCGGAAGCTCATCGCGATCGGCGCGCTCGAGAAGGCTGTCGTGAAAACGCGTGCCGCTCGCAACCAGCAGACTTGCTGACGTGACGACTGCTACGAGCGCTATGAGGATATAGAGCATCGGGCGCGAGTACGCGAAGCGGAACCGGCGCAAGAGCCATTCGAGAAGGAAGATGAGCCCGAGATCGAGCAGAGCGAACGGCCACGGGAACATCTGGAGGAAGGTGATAAGCCCGCGCGACCCGAACGAAAGCAGCGAATCGGTTGCATTCAAGCGCAGGCTGAAGAATATGAAGCTGGCGAGGAATATAGAGAGCACGAGCACAAGGCCGGCGACGACGGCCACCGTGAACGCCTTGAGGACGAAATAGAAACGCGGACGCATCTGTACCGCTCCGGCTCGGATTTTCTCGAGTACCGCGTCCTTGGGATTTTCTGGGTTCATAGGGGTGGTGGTCATACGGAAAGATTGAGGCTGTCGTAGGCGTTGCGGAGCGCTTTCTTCGCGCGCGACAATCGCACGCTTACGGTACCCATTGGAATGGCGAGCACCTCCGCGATTTCCTTATACGAGAGCTCTTCCAAATAAAAGAGTACCAGGATTTCACGCTCGCCGGGGCGAAGCTCCAT
>CAYWQN010000019.1:0-9946 GCA_964460875.1 uncultured Candidatus Saccharibacteria bacterium
AAACGCTCTGGAAGCCCATCGAGCCGTTCGCCGCCTACGGCTTCAACAAGGCGCACGCGGCAAGCTACGGCAAGGTGGCGTATCAGACCGCGTACATGAAAGCGAACTACACGGTCGAGTACATGGCCGCGCTTCTCACGGCGGACGCCGGCGACGTGGATCGAATCTCGATACTCGTCGCCGAGTGCGACCGGCTCGGCATCCGCGTGCTGCCGCCTGACGTGAACGAGAGCCGCTCGACGTTTACCGTCGTGGGAGACGCCAAAGACGCTATACGGTTCGGCCTCTCCTCCATCAAGAACTTCGGCGAAGGGATATCCGAAGCCATCATCGCCGAGCGCGAAGCGCGCGGCAGCTTCGCCTCGCTCTCGGACTTCCTTGCGCGCGTCGGCGAGAAATCTTTGAATCGAAAATCCCTCGAAGCCCTCATAAAATGCGGCGCCTTGGACGCGCTCGGCGAGCGCGGCCACCTCCTGCTCACTATCGACCTCCTACTCACCTTCCACCGAGACGCGACTGCGCCCGTGTCCCAGAACACATTGTTTGCCGCAGCGGCGCCTGTCCTCACCCTGCCTCCCGCTCCCGCTCCCGTCTCCCTCATCGACAAGCTCGACTGGGAATTCGAGCTGCTCGGCATTTATGTTTCCGGGCACCCCTTGGACGCGTACCCGGAGAAGATGCTCAAAGCGCATGCCACCATCGGCGGAGTCATCGCCGATCCGCATCCGGGGCTCCCGCTCATCATTCCCGTACTCATAGGCGAGGTGCGCACAATACTTACGAAAAACGGCGAGAAGATGGCGTTCGTTAAGCTGAAAGATAAGACCGGTTCTATAGAATCCGTCGTGTTTCCGAAGCTCTATAAGGAGCACGGGGCGCTTCTGGTGGCCGGACGATGCATCCTCATCAAGGGCACGGTCAGCAATCGTAATGGCGAGCTCTCGCTTGCGATAGACAACCTGAAAGCGCTTTAGGGAATTCTTTGATAAGGTACGGCGGGGCTGAAGGGAAAAGGATTCGCACTCATGACGACATCTGCACCTCCGGTCGCCGCAGCGTATGCCGCCTACCAAGGCAGCTCGCGCGAACGGAAGCCGCTTTCGGAACTCGCCGACTGGATTGAAACCTATGCGGCGCGCTACGGGCCGCTCCTGCTCACGCAGTCGTTCGGACTGCCGCTCGACCAGACTGGGGAGAGCTGCAAGACGAATGACGAGAAGATAACCGAAATGGTGAGCCTCCTCCGGGAAGCCGCAACCGAAAACGGCATCTTCAACCAGAGCAAGCGCGACTATTTGGGGCGCGTGCTCCGGGTATGGAGCGCGGACCGCGGCATCAACGGCTGATGCGCTTCGGCGACACAGACTCCGCGCCGGCTCGGGATTTCCCGGCCGGCGCTTTTTTATTGACTTTCGAGCCGGCAGTGCGCAGTATGGGCGAGTTGCGATAACAAACGAAGGAGACGCACGATGGCCCGAACGGCCCGGAAGCACTACCAACGGCCCGCCCTATCGCTCGCCGAGGCGCAGGCACTGTCCAACATAGAAGCGGAATACGGCGCGGCGCAGGAGATCCTAAAGGTCTCAAGCAGCGCCGTGAACAAGGTGCGCGGTCGCATCATCGAGCAGGCCGGCAAGCACGCGAAGATCCTTTCGAAACCGGTGCTCCGGCACTTCCTCGACAAGGTCTCGTTCGACGCCAGCAAGCTCGGCGCTCCGCTCATACCGGGCGACAGCATCGCGCGCGCCTGCGACCGCGGCTCGCTCGGGACGCCTGGCGTCGTGCCGGATACGTACCGGCACCTCAAAGCGCATGTAGAAGCGGCGTTCCAGGCCGCGTACGTCCTGCGGACCTCCGTCTAGAAGCGGAATACGGACTTCTTTCTAACGCCAGCCGTCGCAACCGGCTGGCGTTTTTCTTTTCTTTTTCAGGAGTTTTGACAACCGGTCCGGGAATCCTATACTGGACCGATGACAGCCGTATCGACCACTACGCGCACTCGCTAGCTCCGCTCCCGGCGTGGTCGTCTCCGACAATCCCCGCCGCGGCAGGCGGGGCTTCTCCTTTTATAAAGCCAAGTATAATGAATCGATATGAAATCAGACCCTGCGGAACTCGAGCATAAGCGCCACACGCTTGCCCACCTTCTCGCCGCCGCCGTGCTCGAGATGTACCCGGATGCAAAACGGACCATCGGCCCCGCTATCGACACAGGCTTTTATTTCGACTTCGAGTTCCCCACCGAAAAGCCCGGCGAAGAAGCGCTGAAGAAGATTGAAGCGAAGATGCGCAAGCTCCTTCCCTCCTGGAAGAGCATGGAGCGGAGCGAGCTCTCCCCGGATGAGGCGAAAGCGGAGTATCCGGGCAATGAGTACAAGCACGAGCTCATAGACGAATTCGCGGGCGAAGGCCAGACGCTCACCTTCTACAAATCCGGGCATTACGCGGACCTCTGCCGCGGCGGGCATTCGGAAAACCCGGCCCAGGAGATTGCGCCGGACTCGTTCGCGCTCGACCGCATCGCGGGCGCCTATTGGCGCGGCGACGAGAAGAACCCGATGCTTACCCGTATCTACGGCCTCGCCTTCGACACCAAGGAAGAGCTCGACGCGTACCTCGAGCGGCGCGAGGAAGCGAAGAAGCGCGACCACCGCAAGGTAGGCCGCGAGCAGGGACTGTTCGTATTCTCGGATCTCGTCGGCTCGGGCATGCCGCTCTTCACGCCCAAAGGAAATACCGTACGCAGCCAGATTGTCGGCTTCTCGCGCGAATTGAACGCAGAGCTCGGGTTCGGCGAAGTGCATACGCCGAACGTAAACAAGGGCGAACTGTTCAAGACGTCCGGCCACTACGACCTCTATAAGGAGGACATGCTCTCCGTCCGTTCGCAGTATGTGGAGGACGAAATGTTCTTGAAGCCGATGAACTGCCCGCAGCACACGCAGATTTACGCCGCGGAGCCGCGGAGCTATCGCGACCTTCCCATCCGATATTCAGATTTCGCCGTCCTCTACCGCGACGAGCGCCCGGGCGAATTGTCCGGACTCACGCGCCTTCGCGCATTCGCTCAGGACGACGGCCATATCTTCTGCCGCGAGGACCAGATAGAGGAAGAGATCAGCGCGGTCTTGGCCGCGATACAGAAGGCGCTTGCCGTCTACCGCATCGACTACTGGATGCGCTTGTCGCTTCGGGACCCTCTGAACAAGGAGAAGTACCTCGGCAAGGACGAGGGCTGGGTGAAGGCAGAAGACATCATGCGCCGGCTTCTCAAGGAGAAAGGCATCGCCAACAAGGAAGCCTTGGGCGAAGCCGCGTTCTACGGCCCGAAGATAGATATCATGGCGGTCGACGCCCTCGGGCGCGAATGGCAGATATCGACCATTCAGCTCGACTTCGTGCAGCCTTCGCGCTTTGCGCTCGAATACGCCGCAGACGACGGGACGAAGAAGACTCCGGTGATGATTCACCGCGCCCTGGTCGGGTCTCCCGACCGCTTCATGGGCATCCTTATCGAGCATTATGGAGGCGCGTTCCCTGCCTGGCTTGCGCCCGTGCAGGCACGCGTGCTGCCGGTGTCCGAGAAGCATGTCGCGTACGGCGAACAAGTCGCTGCCGCTCTTACAGCAGCCGGCATCCGCGTAGAGCTCGACGGCGCGAACGAGTCGCTCGGCAAGAAAATACGCGCCGGCAAGACTGAGAAGATTCCGTATCTGCTCGTCGTAGGCGACGCAGAAGTCGAAGCGTCGACCGTATCGGTCGAAAGCCGCGACAAGGGCAAGCTCGACGCAATGAGCACGGAAGCGTTTGCGGCACTGCTCCAGGAAGAAATCCGTTCGCGGGCGTAGCCGGTCTTTTATTCCCGTGAAAGCCCTTTAACGATATCGTCGACCGTTAGCTCCACGCCCTTTGCAAAGGAGCGGAATCCGTCGTGGCTTGAATAGCGCGGGCGGGGTTCTTCTGCCGTATGCGGCTTGGCATGAGGCTCCGGCGCGTGGGGTTTTGCATGCGCGGGGGCATGGCGTACCGCATGCGGCGCGTGCGCCGGCTTCTTTTTCTTCTTTCCGGTCGCCGCCGGGATGGCTTTGAACAGAAAGAGGTAGGCGAGCACGCCGCTCCAAACGGCAAGCGCGGCGAAATAAAATACTGCTTCGAAACTCATGCGCCCATTATATACAGAAAAAGGCCCCGCGAACGCGGGGCCTTTTTCAATTCTTATCGGGGTCCCCATTCCTATGGGGAAGCAAGCGGCAGAAGACGGGAGCGACGGCGTAAGCCGGAGCAATAGTCTTCTGGAAAGCGCGCTAGGCGAGCGCTTCTTTTGCGCCCTTCACTCCCGTCTGCTTCGCGCCTTCGAGTGCTGCGGAGACGCGGGCCTGAAGCTCGGCATCGGTTGCGGCAGTTTCCGCATCGGCGAGGAATTCCTCGACGCCCGTGCCGTTGGCCGCTGCATCGCGGAGGTGATCGACGGCTGCGTCGGTATCGCCTGCTGCGAGCGCGGAGAGGAAGCTCATGACTTCCGGCGACGCATCAGCGTGGCCTTCCTCCGTCTCTTCGACGACGTGGCCTTCATCGATAGGATCGACAGAAGCGAACGCGAAGTGAGGAATCATGCCGCGGCGGTAGAGGAACCAGACGCCGGCGGAGGCTGCTGCGATGAGCATGAGCCAGTACGAGAGGAGCATCGGGTCGATATCCTCAAGACCGGTGTACGGGATGTCCGAGAGGTAGACGACCGGCGGGTTGTAGGTCGGATCGCCCGTGAACGAGACGCTCGAGAAGTTGTTGTCGTCGACGCGCACCGTCACCGAGCAGGTATCCTCGTCGCCGCTGTTGTTGCGGACCGTCATCTTGAAGGTCGTGTCGCCGTCGACGGTGACGCGCTCAGAACCGCCGTCCTCGTCAACGCGGCCGATGCCCTGGTTGATGGATGCGTAGGTGACGTCGCCGTCAGTATCCCACTCGAGGGTCACGCGGTCGCCATCAGAGACGCGGGTGTCGGATGCATCGAGGTTGCAGGAGACGTCCTGGCTCTGATTGCCATGGCAGTTCGGGTACGAACCGGACATGCCGTAATCAGCACAGGTCGGCGTGCGCGGCGTGTGGCAGTTCGGGTAGGTGCCCGTCTGGCCGGTCTCGGCGCAGGTATGAACCGTAGTGCTGGTCCCGCCCCCTATGGTGATGACGTTGTTATTAATGTTCTGGTTCTGATTCTGGTTGTTGTTGTAGTTGGTCGGGTAGGACGTATAGCCGCCGTACGTCGGGAAGGACGTGTACGTCGGGTAGTCGTAGTACGAGTACGTCGGGTAGTAGTAGTCCGTGCCGTAGCTCGTCGGGTAGTAGTAGTCGGTTCCGCCCGTCGGGAAGTAGTAGTCGCTGCCGCCTCCCGTGGTCGGGAAGTAGTAGTCGCTGCCGCCGCCGGACGTCGGGAAGTAGTAGTCGCTGCCGCCTCCCGTGGTCGGGAAGTAGTAGTCGCTGCCGCCGCAATCGTAGCAGTCGCCGAAGCCGAAGTCCGCTCCCTGCGCCTGCGCAGTGTTCGGGAGGGAAAGGCCCATCGCGAACACGAGCAAGCCGCCGAGCGCGACGCCCGCAGATGCGCGGAAGAGAGCCGAAAGAATCGGTTCAGAAGTCTTGATGATGTTCGTGATGTTGTTCATGTTTTTTGATAACGCTAATAAGGCTAATAACGTGCTAATGGCGCCCCGCACGTACAAAAAAGGAGTGCAGCGGGCGGTGTTAAGGCGCCCGCTGCAGGTTCCGACGCGCCCGCTACGGCCGTCGCCAGACCCAATTCCCTTCCGAAATAGTGAATGTGTGTTCCGACCAGCTTGTGTGGTGGATGACGCCCCAGGAACAGAGGCCGTCTCGTATCAGAACGAATGCGACGTGGTAACCGTCGCTCTCGACCTGACGTGGGATTCGCACCCACACCGTGCCGGACCTTGCGATCCGGACCAACCCGGGCATACGGACCTGACGGTCCGCTTCCGGGACTCTTGCGAGTGCTGGAGTCCAGTTGATGCAGTGGTCGCATCCGCCTGGCCATGCTTCCCAATCGCCGGAGCCTTTGAAGGCCCAGCAACGGGAAGGCGGCAGCGAGCCGCCCGTGAAAACTGCCGGCGCCAAGGTATCACCCTCATGCACGGCAACCTCCACGACAGTACATTCTTCTTCGGGAGTCATCTCCTGCGGGCTCGGCACAGAGTACCAAGCCCAGTTGTTGCAGATGTCCGGTCTCACCAAGACATACGTTCTGCCGTCCTGCTCCACGCGCCATTCGCGCGCTTCGGCCGATTGCACAACCCCGGGTCGTACCGGGTTCGTGCCAACGACGACATCGAGCATGGCGTGCGGCGCACGCCCGCCCGACATCATCGCCATGAATCGGTCACCTGGATTCAGATACACGCGCGTCCCTTCCGGGTGCGCACGCACTTCCTCCAGGAAACGAGCCCTCACGGACTCGGGAACATTCAAGGCTTGGAGCGCGTCAGGAAGCTGCCTGACTGCCGCGTCCGGAGACGCTGCATAAGGGGCTGACCCCCAGGCGGTCCACGTAGTCTCGGCTACTGCCGGTGCGAGCCCCATGACGTTGACCGTCAGGAGTGCCCACAGAATGAGAGCTAGCTTTCGCATCGCCCACCTCCTTCTCTGATGTTGAATTGTTTGAACACACCCTCCCGACGGAGAGCTCTCTAACCAGAAATACGAGTATTTCTGAACAGAGAGCTTCCCATTGAACCCTGGTACCTGCGCTTCCAATACATTACACCATTATGATTAATATGTCAAGAGTCCCCTTCTGAGCGTGAAAAAGGGCTCAGAATCGCATCACGCGACCCCGAGCCCTTTCCGGTCCTATTCTGACTCAGCCTCGAAAGGCCTGCCAGCTAATCCCTTCCGGCGTCACACCCTCCATCGGGCCGCCGCGCGCGCACAGTTCCGCACGAATCCGTGTCGCGATGGCGCGCCGCTGCTCTTGCGAGTGCGGCGAATCATCGAGATGGATTCGAGCAATCTGGCACGCTTCGGTTCTCACCTCGCGCACCGGACCTTGGTTGGTCGCATACGGGGCTGGGCCCCGATGCGGCCGACGCATCGACTGCGCGGCGCACGACGTGCTGAGAGTGGCGAATGCGAGCGCCAGGGGGATCAGTAGGAACGTACCCTTTTTCATTACCGTCTTCCTTCTTCAGGTGGTTTTGGGTAGGTGCATATTAAACCCAATTTATATATTTGTCAAGTCTCCTATGGAAAAAGCCTGAACCGCTCGCGCGACTCAGGCTTCTTATCCCACGCATACGCTTCAGGGAAGATCCCAGTCCGCATACCAGTAATACCCGTCTTCGATGCCTTCCATGGGTCCGCCATGCGCGCACAGGCGCGCATGAATGCGGATCGCAAGAGCCTGCCCTTCCGGGCCGTACGGCAGATCGTCGATGTGGATGTGCGTCGGGCATCCTGAATGATGCCCAGCGTTCTCCTCGACCTCTTGCGGCGCCGCTTCCTCGTGCGGAGGAAGGGGCGCCACCGGCGCAACCTCAGGCGTGGTCTGGGGCGGCGGTTGCGGAGCAGGCGGCGGCACGGTGTGCGCTGCAGTCTGCGGCGGACGCGGATGTCCTGAACGCGGCATCGTAATCCAAACGATTACGGCGAAGATCAGCAGGAGCACGGCGAGAATTCGCCAGAATGACCAGCCTCCCTTCTGGTGCGTTTCGTGAGTTTCAGTGTGTGTAGAGGTACTACCCGTCATCTTCTTCCCCTTTCATTGGGTGTCAGTGTGAACGGAGAACTATCTTATAACACAAAAAATAAAATAGTAAAAGTACCTTGTATTTACTGGTCCGTTCGCTCTTGTACGGAAACGAGCGTGGCGCTCACGACGAAGCGGTCGCTCTTTGCGCCGAAGTTATCGCAGGTGGCGAGGGTGAGCTTGGCGCCGCTCGCGTCTATGGGGATGGCGCCCGTCGAGGTGTTTTCAGACTTCACGGTTTCCACCGCGTACACGTATACCTTGGTCGCGCCGAAGACGTAGATTGGGTCCCCTTCCTTCAGGTTCTGAATATCGTTAAATGCCTTGTATGCCTGGTTATGGACGACGGGCAGATGGCTTGAGTGCCCGAACATGAGCACGTTCCCCTTCTCGCCCAAGACCCCGGTCCCAGGATAGCGCACGGCGCCGGCGAGGAGCTCGCGATCGAGCGCACCGACGTCGGTCGTGTTCGGATTCGAGACGTTCGCCTCGATGCCCACCGCTGGTATCTCGATGCGCTCAGGGAGCTCGCCGCTCCCTTCGGGGAGCACGACGGACGTGCTTGGCAGCTGCCCTGCGGGGACTTCAACGGGCGCCGGACGATACGCGAACGCGCCGGGGGCGAAGCCCACTCCGGCGAAGAAATTGAACGAGAGGAAGTAGATGACGACGAATACCGCGAGGAAGGACCACTTCTTCGCGAGGACGTTCTGCAGGACCTCCGGAACGTAGATGACCTTCGGCGCGCGCTTCATATGCCTAGTGTACGCAGTCTTGACATATTTGACAATAGGATTATTGTGTGGTAAATACTATCCATACGCATATGACTGCCTCCCCTTCCCACGGTTCCCACGACGATCACGGCGCCCCTGCCAAAAAGGCGGCGATAAGCGGCCTCGCCTTGGTCGGCTTTTTCGGTCTAATCGTCGCCGGCATCCTGCTCGCCGTCTACGCCTCCCGCTACGTGCCGGACACGCTCGCGCGCCTTTCCTCTGCCGTCTATCTCTCAAGCGATGCTGCGAAAAACGGCAAGGCCACCACGACGCCTGCGGTTACGGTGAAGCCAGCGACGCCCACCGTAGTCGTCGAGCCTTCCGCAACCACGAGCGTGCCGGAGCTTCCGAACGAGACCGGCTACACGCCGCGCACCACTACCTACACGCCGCCGCGCGCAGTCTCCACCCGCCCGAACCTCTACGGCTACGCCGACCTGGCGCTCACCGATCTCTCGCAGAACTACCAGAATGGCGATCTTGTCGTACGCTTCTCCGTGAAGAATGTCGGCACCAACATCGCTTCTGGCTGGCGCGTGAAGGTCGCAGTCGAAAGACAGGACGAGGCGATCGCCTACGGAAGCACGTTGAACCCTAACGGATACCAGACCTTCACGCTCCGCGTTACGGACATCGCCCGCAACACTTCTATCCGCATCGACGCCGACTACCTGAACGCGGTACGGGAAACTGACGAGAGCAATAACAGCCGCTCCCTGAACGCATCCTCAGGCGGAGGCTCGACGAGCTCTCGCGACGTATCCTGCAACCTCGACGCTTCCGATACGCGCGTCGACGACGGCGACCGCATCACCCTTGAGTGGGACACGGACGGCAACCCGAACTATGCGTCCATCAATAACGGCATCGGCCGCGTGGACGAGGACGGCGGCACCGAGCGCGTGCGCATCACGGACGACACTACCTTCCGCATGACGGTCCGCAACTCGCGCGGCGACGAGGATACCTGCTCGGTCACGGTGCGCGTCAACTAATTTTTCGAAAATCGATGCACGAAATTCCGGCTTCTGGCCGGAATTTCGCTATTTGACAGTAGTACTGCAGAGTCGCACGATATGGCTATCCGTGCGCTTGGCGCACGCTGTAAAGGAGAGAAGCGATGACTCGCCAATCATCGAACGACGAGCACAAGCCGCACCCTTCGTGGCTTGGCAAGATTATCTTCGCCATCATTATTGTTGTCGGTGGCCTCGCGGTGGCAGTGGCCTACTCGCAGGGCGCATTCAGCAATTGATACGAACGACGATGATGATCTGACGGGGCCTTGCGATAGAGCAAGGTCCCGTTTGCGTTATACGTCGAGATTGGCGAGCTTCGCGTTGCTTTGGATGAAGGACTTGCGGCTCGGGACGTCCGTGCCCATGAGGATGTCGAAGATGCGGTCCGCTTCGGCGGC
>CAYWQN010000019.1:9956-16869 GCA_964460875.1 uncultured Candidatus Saccharibacteria bacterium
TGCTTCAGGACGCGATGCTTCGGGTCCATGGTCGTCTCCCAGAGCTCAGACGCGTTCATTTCGCCGAGACCTTTGTAGCGCTGTATGGAAACTTTTGCGGTTTTCTTAGCGCCTTCCTTCCCTTTTGCTTTGCCCTCATCTTCGCCTTCAGCGTCTTCCGTTTCCTCCTCTCCTTCGTCAGACGCTTCCGCTACTTCAGCATCTTTGCCGACCAATTTGAACTTTTCTTCGTCCGAGTACGCGTACATGACTTCCTTTCCGCGCTTAATCTTATAGAGAGGCGGCTGCGCGATGTAGATGAATCCTCCATCGATGACCGGACGGAAATGGCGGTACAGGAGCGTAAGCAGAAGCGTGCGGATGTGCGCGCCGTCCACGTCGGCGTCGGTGGCTATGATGACCTTGTGGTAGCGGAGCTTCGAAAGGTCGAACACATCCCCTATCGCCGTGCCCATGGCGATGACCAGGTTCTTTATCTGCTCGGACGCGAGCATCTTGTCGAGGCGCGCGCGCTCGATGTTGAGGATTTTGCCGCGAAGCGGAAGGATGGCCTGCGTGCGGCGATCGCGGCCTGTCTTTGCCGTGCCGCCTGCGGAATCTCCCTCTACGATGAAAAGCTCGCTCTCTTCGGCGGACTTCGATTGGCAGTCCGCGAGCTTTCCCGGAAGCGTCATGCCCTCAAGTGCTCCCTTGCGGAGGATAGAATCCTTCGCGGCTTTCGCGGCTTTGCGTGCTTTGAGCGCGAGGAGCACTTTGTTCACCATGTTCTTGGCGTCGTCCGGGTTCTCCTCGAGGAAGGAGCTGAAAGCGTCACCGAACACGCTCGCTACGGCGCCCTGCGCCTCAACCGAGCCGAGCTTGGCCTTGGTCTGGCCTTCGAACTGGATTTCCGGCATCTTCACCGAAATGACCGCAGTGATGCCTTCGAGCACGTCGTCGCCGGTGAAATTCTCCTCGCTCTCCTTGAGGATGCCCGCCTTGCGGCCGTATGAGTTCAGCGTACGCGTGAGCGCCGTCTTAAAGCCGGTCACGTGCGTGCCGTGCTCGGGGTTGTAGATATTGTTCGCGAACGCCATGAGGCGCGGAGTAACGTCGTCCGTATACTGGAGCGCCACCTCCACCATGACGTTATCCTTCTCGGAGTCCACGTAAAAGATGTTCTTGTGCGCGACCGTCTGATGCTGGTTATAGAAACTGATGAGAGAGCGCAGGCCGCCTTCGAAATAGAAGGCCATGGATGGGACCTCGAGCCCGAGCTCCCGCAGGTAGAAGACCTCGTCTGACTCAGCGGCAAGCGCGTTCTCGCGCGCGTCTATGACGGTGATGCGCGTGCCTTTCACCAGGTACGCCTGCTGGCGCAGATGCGCCACTATCTTGTCCCAGTTCCAGATGACGCCGCCCGTGAAGATGGTCTCGTCCGGGCGGAAAAAAGTGATGGTGCCATGCAGCGGGCTCTTTCCGGTCTGCTTAACCTTCCCCTGCGCCTTGCCTATCTTGTACGACTGCTCGTGAATGCCGCCGTCCTTGTGGACGATGACCTTCGCGTTCGTCGAGAGCGCGTTCACCACCGACGCGCCCACGCCGTGAAGGCCGCCGGAAACTTTATAGCCGGAGTCCTCGCCGCCGAACTTTCCGCCGGCATGCAAGGTCGTCATTACCATCTCGAGCGCGGAGATCTTGGTCTTCGGATGGATGTTCACCGGGATGCCGCGGCCGTTGTCGACAACGCGCACGTACCCGCCCGGCAGAAGCGCCACTTCAATATCGTCGGCGAATCCGCCCATCGCTTCGTCGCGCGAGTTATCGAAGATTTCCCAGATGAGGTGGTGGAGGCCGTCGGGACCGGTGGTGCCGATGTACATGCCCGGGCGCTTGCGGACTGGGTCGAGGCCTTCAAGGACCGTGATGGAGGATGCGTCGTACGCTTTCGCGGCGCCCTTGGCGCCGCTTACCTTGGCCTCTTTTTCCGCTTTCTTTGCCATGATTTCTTCCCCGAATTATATCACAAAATGAAGCGCAATTCATGCTGTGGGAACGGGTATTTCACGGCCTGAATGCTTGAATATTGGGCGTTTTATCCCTACACTCACTGATATGGATATATCGATAGACCGGTCCGAAGAGATGCGGCTCCGGAAGGAGATAGACGCGCGAACCGATATCGAGGCCGCGCGCATGCGCCGGTATCTTGCGATGCCCGACCTCTCCCGCACCCAGGGCTCCCCGCTCCATGAGATAGTCGCGCGCGTACAGAAGGTTCCCTCTCTTCACGGGCTCGACGTCATCGAGATACCGGAAATCGTCCCGGCGTCGGTGTCCTTCGACCTCTTCGACTTCCCGGCAGACCACGTCGCCCGCTCCAAGTCCGATACCTACTACGCGGACGAAGAAAATGTTCTCCGCACCCACAACACCGTCTCCTGGTACTACTACCTCCATGACCCGCAGGTGGTCGAGCGCGCGAAACGCGGCGAGCACCTCGGCGCGCTCTGCTTCGGGAAGGTGTACCGCAAGGATGAGATAGATCGCCGCCACATGAACGTCTTCCATCAGATAGATGGATGGAAGCTCATTCCGAACGCCGAAGGCACGTTGCCTTTGGATGAGTTGAAGCGCGTTCTTTCGGACGTCGTGGAGACCATCTTCGGTAAAGAGACCGAGTACCGCTTCCTGGACGACACGTTCCCCTACACCGACCCCTCGACCCAAATAGAAGTGATGGTGAACGGCGAGTGGGTGGAAATTCTCGGCGCCGGCATGGTGAAGCCGTCGGTGCTTAAGAAGATGGGCATCGAAGGATACAACGGCTGGGCTTTCGGCTTCGGCATCGAGCGCCTCGCGATACTTTCCATGAAGCTCCCGGACATCCGCCTCCTCTGGTCTGACGACGAGCGCGTGAAGAAGCAGCTCGTCCTCGGCACTGAGTTCAAGGAAGTCTCCAAGTTCCCTCCGGTAGTGCGCGATATCTCCTTCATCGTCGGCAAGGAGTTCGTGCCGAACAACTTCTTCGACCTCGTGCGCGAGACCGCAGGCGATCTCGTCGAAGAAGTCGCGCTCATCGACAAGTACGAGAATGACGCCAAGTTCGGGGCGGACAAGATGAGCTACGCCTACCGCATCACGTATCGGTCGCTTGAGAAAACCCTTACGAGCGAGGAGGTAGACGCCCTCCACAAGCAGGTAGAAGAGGCTGCGACGACAAGCTACGGCGCGACCGTGCGCTAATCACAACCTCTTCCCGGAAGTGGGAAAATAGGCCCTAATTTGCTATAATCAGGTCGTTACTGCGCGAGGCTATAAAGCCTCGTATGCGAGGCGCGGGAAGGCGGTTTCTGGAGACGTACAAGCGTACGACGGAAGAAACCGACGGGACCCGCAACGACGCAGACGGGGATTTTAGGCCGCGCAATCAATATGAATCTGGAGATACTTGCCTACCCCTTTATTTTCGCGGCCATCTATTTCGAGGCCTTCTTGCTCGTAACCTTCCTATCCTCCCGCTCAGCCGAGAGCCGATCGCGCGCAGCTTCGAAGGAAACGCCGTATGTCGCGATGATAGTGCCCTGCTATAACGAGCAGAATACGGTGGGCGGTACGGCCGAATCCCTTCTCGCGCTTGATTACCCGAAAGACAAGCTCCATATCGTCCTCGTGGACGACGGTTCCACCGACGGCACCCACGACATCATGGACACCTTCGCGCATCACGCGAACGTCACCGTCATACACCAGCAGAACCAGGGAAAGCATGTGGCGCTGAATGCCGGCATCGCCGCCGCCCCGGACGCCGAGCTCATCGGCTGCCTTGATGCCGATTCGTTCGTCGAGCGCGGCGCGCTCCGCGAGATGATCGGCTGCTTCGACGACGGACAGGTAGCCGCAGCAACCGCTGCCATGTCGGTGGCGCTTCCCCGCACCATTCTCGAACGCATGCAGAATGCCGAATACATCCTCGGCATCGCGCTGCGCCATATACTCGCGTCGGTGAACGGACTGCACGTTACGCCCGGACCCTTCTCCCTCTACCGCCGGGACGTAGTCGTCGAGCTCGGCGGCTTTCGCGAGGGCCACAAGACCGAGGACATGGAAATGGCGCTTCGCATCCAGAAGGCGGGCTACGCGATAGAGAGCGCGCCTTTGGCGCGCGTCTTCACGAAGACCCCGCGCTCAGTCCCTGCTCTTGTGAAGCAGCGCACGCGCTGGACCACGGGCTTCCTCCGGAACGTCCTGAACGAGTACCGGGACATGGTGGGCAATCCCCGCTACGGCGCTCTCGGCCTCATGGTCCTGCCGCTCGGCTTCTTCGCGATTGTCGGCGGCCTCTTGATGTTCTTTATCGTCGCGTACCAGCTCGTGAGCGAAGGCGTGCGCACGCTGCTGGTCACCTCCGGCGTACCCGTCTCCTACACCCTTTCCACTCTGGTTCCCAACTTCACCTCCGTGAGCTGGTTCTATCTGCCGGTATCCATATTCGCGCTTCTCGGGTTCGTCGCGGTCGCGGGCTCCATCCTCTTCATGATTCTCGGCAAGTCCATATCGAAGACTCCGGGACAGCTCGGCCTCGGCATTCTCGCCTACATGCTCGTGTACGGCCTCATCGCGCCGTTCTGGCTGATGTTCTCCGTAGCTGACGTAGCAACCGATAACCGCCGCTCTTGGCGCTAGTCCCATGTCGCTTTTCACCCGCAACTCCCTCATCGCGCTTGCCATCACGCTCGCCATCATCGGCACGGTGCTCTACGCCGTTAACTTCCTGAACCAGCAGCGCGTCGCCGAGCTTCGCGGCATCGAGGATCAGCTCGCGACCGATACCCTTTCCATAGAGACCCAGTTCGCCCTGCTTGAAGAAGCGCCCTGCGAAGACATCGCCGCAGGCACTACGCTCTCCCAGGAAGTGGGCGGCGTAGGAGACAAGCTCGCCTATGCCGAGAGCCGCGCGGGCGCTGACGACCCGGAAGTGCTCCGCCTCAAGGAGCGCTACACGCTGCTCCAGATACGCGACTATCTCCTCACCAAGCGCCTTGCTGAAACCTGCGGCGTGAAGCCGACCGTCGCACTCTATTTCTATTCGAACATCCCTGGCGAGTGCACGGACTGCGATCGCGCCGGCTATGCGCTCTCGTATCTGCGCCAGACGTACCCGGCGCTCCGCGTGTACTCCTTCGACTACCACCTTGATCTCGCCGCATTGAAGACGCTTATCGCCGTCTTGAAAGTAAACGGACAGTTCCCCGCGTTCGTCGTACAGGGCAAAGCGACGTACGGATTCACCTCGCTTGAGAACCTTGAGAAGGCGTTCCCGAAATCCCTTTTTGCGAGCTCCACGGCATCCACGAGCAAATCGCGCCCCTAGCGCATTCGCGTTTGACACGCGTCTTTGGCGCGTAGTATAACCGCACGACGCGGCGCTCGGCGCCGTTTGAACACAAGCCCCAAAACGAGGAGACAATTCGTCATGGGCAATATAAGCAAGTGGTCGACGAAGGATTCCCCGTTCTACTGGGCCTTCGCGATTTATAAGCAGCTAGGCCTCACGATAGTCTCGGTGCTCTTCAGCTTCGGGACGCTCGCGGGGTGGTATGTGGTCGCTTGGAGAAACGGCATCCGCCTCGAGCCGCACGACATGGAGCAGCTCTTGCTCCTGACGGGCGCGCTGTCGGTGCTCGCACTGCTCTTCATCGGCGGCCTCGCCTACACCAAAGTGACCGAGAAGAAGGACAAGATTGTCGACGCGCTCATGATGGAAGACAGGCTGGCGGCGAAACGCCAGTTTCTCCGCTATCGCGATGAGCGCACGGCGAACTCGACCCTCGTATTCCTCGGGACTGCGGCCTGCGCCGTCATTCTCCACGCGGCGCTAATCCCGTGGGGAAACGTCTATGCCGGCATAGCTGGCGTATTCACTACGTCGTTCATCTCATCCAAGTTCTGGGTGCTCGTAACTCATTTCGACGATGCGATAGACAGCAGCAAGTGGATACGCGACCGTACGCCGGAAGAATGGCTCACAGAAGACGTGGACCGGTTCTTCATGTTCGGCACGCCACAGCACGCCGGCACCAAAGCATCGGCCTAGGCGCAACCCATCGCCCCACTGTTTTAAACGCCGCCCGCGAGGGCGGCGTTTTTTATCTTTAGAAGCAACGCATAATAACAACTTGCAGCGCGTCTACGACGCAGCTTTCCCGGTAAGGGACGCTAGCAGATCCGGGTCGTGGCACACGGAGCGCCACTCCTGGTAAGGCATGTGCTGATTGCGATAGCGCCCCTGAGTCCAGTCTTCGAGCCCCTGCGTTTCGCACGCGAGCCGACTGCGGTATTCGCCCGAATCCGGCAGGGACATTTGGAGGACGTCTTCTGCAGCGACCGGTCTGAGGTTCGCGCCATTTCCTTCCCAGAGCGCGCCGGCCAAACGCATAATTCTCGGCAGGTGGTACGCATTCGATAGGAGCGCGACGGGTTGGCGCGCAAGCAGGGCTTCTTTGCCGGCGTCAGCGAAGGCCTTGCGCACGGCCCGCAGGTTGGCAAGCGTGTCTGAGCCCGATTCGATACGCAGCGCGCGTGCGTGCGCGAGCGCGCCGCGCTCCGCAAGATATTCCTTCATACCGTCCACTTTCTCTTTATCTCCTCCCACCAGGACCAAGGTCTCCGCGTGCGGCGCGAACGCCACTGCGGCATCCATGCGTATCTGGCTTCCGAGATATCTGCCATCCTTGACCTCATCGAACGTTCCGTCCGCATTCCGGGCGCTTCCGCAGAAGATGATGGCGATGGCGTAGGAGGGTTCTTTCATGCGTTAAATCGGAGCCGGGAGCGAGACTTGAACTCGCGACCTTCACTTTACAAAAGTGTTGCTCTACCAACTGAGCTATCCCGGCAAGGTCTTCTCTAATCTTTAATCACAAACGGGCTG
>CAYWQN010000020.1:0-3409 GCA_964460875.1 uncultured Candidatus Saccharibacteria bacterium
CCGCTTCCATCACTTCCGGAATCTTCTTGCCCATCGCTTTGCGGAGCATGTCCGCTTCAAGCCAGGAGTAGCCGCCGAGCGTAATGGCGGTCAAGAGCACGTCGTCCTGGTACACCAAGAGGCCGTAGGACGCGTCGAGGTAATCCTTCATGCGCTCGTCGAGGAAGCGAATCAGTTTCGGGTTCCGCTTGCGCTCGATGTACTGGGGGATGGTTTCTATAGGGCCCGGGCGGTAGAGGGCGACCATCGCGTTGATGTCGTGGATGGTGGTAGGGCGCAGCTCTTTGAGGTATGCCGTCATGCCCTGGCCGTTCAGCTGGAACGTGCCTTCCGTCTCGCCGCGCGCGAGCATCGCGAACGTCTTGTCGTCGTCTATCGGCACGTTCTCGATGTCGATCACGATGCCGCGGGTCTCCTGCACTCGCTCCACCGCGTCAGAAAGCACGGCGAGGTTCTTGATGCCGAGGAAGTCGAACTTCAGGAGGCCGGCGTCCTCTATGGCGTGCATGTCGTACTGCGTTATCAATTTTCCGGTCTTCGGGTCCGTCTGAAGCGCGGTCCAGTCGGTGAGCGGCGTCGGGGCGATGACGACGCCTGCCGCGTGCACACCCGTCTGACGCGCGGAGCCTTCGATGCGTTTTGCAAGGTCGATGATTTCCTTCACGTCCTCGTCTTCGTTGTAGAGGGTTTTCAGATCCTCTTCCATCTCAAGCGCGCGGTCGATAGTCATCGGGAAGCCCTGGCTTCCCGTCGGAATAAGCTTCGCGATGCGGTCGCCCGTGCCGTAGGAGTGGCCGAGCGCCCGCGCGACGTCGCGCACGGCCGCACGCGCGAGCATCGTGCCGAAGGTGCCTATCTGCGCGACATGGTCCTCGCCATACTTCGCCTTCGCGTACGCAATCATCTCGTCGCGCCTATTATCGGCGTAGTCCATGTCGATATCGGGAGCCGACGGGCGCTCCGGATTCAAGAAGCGCTCGAAGGGAAGCTTGTATTCGATGGGGTCCACGTTCGTGATGCCGATGAGATAGGTCACGACCGATCCGCCCACGGAGCCGCGGATGGTGGTGAGGATGTGATTCTGGTGAGCGAAGGTGAGAAGGTCCGACACCACCATGAAGTAGGTAGCGAAGCCTTTCTGGCTGATGACGCTGAGCTCGTACTCGATGCGCTTCACCAGCTCCTCGTTCTCTTCGAGGCCCCGGGCTTTTATGCCGGCATACGTCTTTGCCCGCAGTTCTTCGTCGTGGTTCTTAAATCCTTCTGAAACGGGAAGCGCAGGGAAGACCCACTTTCCGAGCTCGAAGGTGATGGAGCAGCGCTCGGCGATGGCTGCGCTTTCCGCGATTTCTTCCGGAGAGAAATGTTTTTCCATCCATGCCTCAGACACGAATGAGAAGTCTTCCTCCTCGTTGCGCCCCTCCGCGCCCTGTCCGATGCGGCGCAGCACTGACGTCGCTTCGCTGTCGTCGGGCGATAGGTAGTAGACGTCCTGCTGTGCGACCACGCGCGCGCCGGTCGCCTTCGCGAGCGCGCGTATCTCGTCCATGCGCGCGGCGTGGCCGGCGACCTTCGGATGATGCGTTATTTCAAGATAGACGTTTTCTTTTCCGAACATGCTCTGGTATTCGGCGACAACCGCTTGCGCGCCATCGCGATCCCCGGCGGCAAGCGCTTGCGTCGAGGCTCCGGAAAAGGACGGTACGAGCGCGATAAGCCCTTCGGCATGCGCGCGCAAGAGCTCTCGGTCCATGCGCGGGCGGGTGAGCATGCCTTCGGTAAACGATGCGGTGATGAGCTTCAGAAGATTCAAATATCCCGTCATGTTCTCGACCAGGAGCACCAAGCGCGAGTGCTTTTCAGAAGGGTCCCGGTCGTGGCGGCTCCCGGGCGCCACATACGCATCCAGCCCGAGGATGGGCTTTATGCCTGCCTTGGTCGCCGCCTTGTAGAAATCGATGGCGCCATGAAGGTTCCCGGCGTCGGTGAGGGCTATTGCGGGCATGCCCTCCTTCTTCGCCCTGGCGACCAGCTCATCAACCTTCGGCAGCGCCTGGAGGAAGGAGTAGTGGCTGTGCGTATGAAGATGGACGAAATTCCCTGCCATGTATGGCTAGTATACGCTCTGTTATATTTCTGGCATGACATACGTCGTCGGCGTCGACGAGGCTGGCCGCGGACCCCTTGCGGGCCCAGTCGCGGTGGGTGCGGTGCGTGCGCCCGAGGGGTTTGATTTCCTTGCAGCGTTCCCTGGTCTCAATGATTCCAAGAAGCTCTCGGAGAAGAAGCGCGAAGCGCTGTTCGCCTCGCTTGTCGAGCATGCGACGGCCGGCACAATTCAGGTTGCCGTCGTGCTGAAGGGCGCGCAGGAAATAGACGGCCGCGGCATTGCGGTTGTGATACGGCACGCGGTCGCCGAGGCGGTAGCGAAGCTCTTGCCGGAACCCCAGAACGGGAAAGTGTGGCTCGATGGTTCGCTTCGCGCGCCAGACGCCTACCTGCAAGAGACGGTTATCGGGGGTGACGGCCTTGTCCCGGCCATCATGCTCGCCTCTATCGCCGCGAAGGTCTCCCGGGACCGACACATGGTGCGGCTCTCTCCCGACTATCCCGAGTACGATTTCGCTACCCATAAGGGATACGGCACGAAGGCGCATATCGCGGTCATCCGCGCGCGCGGTCTTTCTCCCCTTCATAGGCGCAGCTTCTGCCGGAACTTTGCATAGACCTATATAAGGAGTAGAGTGCTCTCGTTCTTATGAGAAGGGGAGCCAGCATGCCCAAAGCGGTCATGTCCCAGAAAGAAAAAGATCTTCGATTTGATTTGGTCGATCACGGATTCCTTCTTTGCGCCCTCTGCCCCCATGCCCGCGGGTTGGACCGCAGCACGGAGTATCGCGCCCGGTGCGCGAGGGGTAAGAAGGAGATACTCGTGCCGTTCTCAAAGGCTTCGGCCTGCCAGACGCATGACGCACTGACCGTAAAATCCCTCGAACCACGCCGCCTCCCGAAGAAATGAGGCGGCGTTTTCTTTTCTTGCGGCCTATGCTAGAGTAGCCCCCATGTCAGTACGCATGCGCCATACCTCGGGGCACACCCGAAACCGCCGGAGCCACCACGCTCTCAAGAATCAGGTTATCGTCACCGACAAGGAGTCCGGCGCGCTCCGCATGCCGCACCGCCTCGATGAGACCACGGGCATGTACCGCGGGAAGCAGATTGTCGCGAAGAAGGAAGTGAAAGCGAAGGCGAAGGATCACAAGAAGCGCGTCGAGGCGCATAAGCATGACGACGTCGCGGGCGACAAACAGCCGGTGCATGTCGAGGCGAAGGAGGCACCGAAGAAGACCGGCATCCTCGGCAAGGTAGGACAGAAGGGTAAGGCGAAGGCGCGCTCTGGAATGGGCGG
>CAYWQN010000020.1:3509-13278 GCA_964460875.1 uncultured Candidatus Saccharibacteria bacterium
TCCTCGGCAAGGTAGGACAGAAGGGTAAGGCGAAGGCGCGCTCTGGAATGGGCGGCGGAGTCTAAAGAAACCTGTATTCATACGAAAGAAAAACCCGCAGCTCTAGCCGCGGGTTTTTCTTTTATCATTTTCTGCCGTTAGAACGGGGTCCCATTCTTATGGGGAGACGAACGGCGGAGGGCGTCAGTGAGGATGCTCTCATCCGAGCGCAAGCACTCCGGTATGTGAGGACTGTTATGCACAGCAGGGGATAAGGTTCGCGCGCTCATTTGCTACTCTTCATCATAGAACCATGGCCAACCGGCATCTTGCGCGCTCCGTCGTCCTTCAGACCCTCTTCGAGTGGGATACGGCGAACACGCCGCCTGAGGAGGTCGCGGGAGTGCTGGAACGCAACGCATCGGAGTTCGGCGGAAGCGATACCGACAAGCCGTTCATGGAGGCTCTCCTCCAGGGCGTGGTAGCCAAGTGCCCCGATTTGGACCTCATCATCACCAAGGCTGCCCCTGATTGGCCGCTCGACCGCATCGCGCCGATTGACCGCAACATTTTGCGCATCGGGCTCTACGAGCTCTTGTTCGCTGACCGCACCCAGGTGCCGCCGAAGGTCGCGATAAATGAAGCGATTGAGCTCGCGAAGATTTTCGGGGGCGAGTCCTCCGGCCGGTTCATTAACGGCGTCCTCGGCGCCGTCTACAAAGAGATGGGCGAGCCGGGCAAAGACGAGCAGGGCAAGAAGCCGGTGGTCCGCAAGAAATACGAGGATATCCCGCTCCAGCAGCTGGGCGGCGCGGTGGTGTACGCCTACCACGAAGGCCAGTACTACCTTGCCCTCGTTCATGACGTGTTCGGGCACTGGACCTTGTCGAAAGGAAAGATCGGAGACCGCGAAGACATAAAGAACGAGACGGTCGAGGAAGGCACCAAGCGGGAAGTGAAGGAAGAGATAGGGCTCGATGTCGTCGTCGAGGAGAAGATAGGCGAGAACGAATACGTGGCGTCGCATCCTGAGTACGGGAAGTATCGAAAGCACGTGACGTATTTCCTTGCGAAAGCCTCATACGACCCTATACAGCTGAAGAAGAGCGGGGGACTCGACGATGCCAAGTGGTTCCGCCTCCCGGACATCCTCGGCCTCAACTTCTATGACGACATGCTGCCTATCGTAACCGCCGCGGTCCAGAAGCTTTTAGATAAATCCAGCCAATAGCATTTTCGTACCATTTACGGTACTTTCCCTTCATGGATTTCGCAGAACACGCCAAGGCCCTCGGCCTCTCCTTTAAGAACCTCGAACTGTTCGAGGAGGCTTTCACGCACCGTTCCTACCTGAACGAGCATAAGAGCGCGAAGGCGCACAACGAGCGGCTCGAGTTCCTCGGTGACGCCGTGCTCGAGCTCTCCTCGACGAATTTCCTTTTTCACAAATTCCCGGAGAAGACGGAGGGCGACCTAACGGCGTATCGCGCAGCGCTCGTGAACACATACTCGCTCGCAGAGCTTGCCGACTCTCTCGGCATAAACGACATGCTCCTTCTCTCCAAAGGCGAGAAGCGCGACACGGGGCGCGCGCGCCAGATAATCCTCGCGAACGCGTTCGAGGCATTGGTAGGCGCACTCTACCTTGACCAGGGATACGAAGCGTCCGACGCGTTCCTGACGAAGCATCTGTACCCGAAGCTGGAAGGCATCATCGCCAACCGCTCGTACCAGGACGCGAAATCGCGCTTCCAGGAAGTGGCGCAGGACAAGAAAGGCACGACGCCATCCTATAAGACTATTCGCGAAGACGGCCCCGACCATGATCGCGAGTTCACGGTAGGTGTATTCATCGGGGAGAAGGAGATCGCGCGCGGAATAGGGAAGAGCAAACAAGAGGCGGAGCAGAAGGCAGCGCAGGCAGGACTTGACAAGTCTGGATGGTAGACGCATAATACACACCTCATTGGCTAGCCTTTGGAGGCACAAATGACGCGTCGGATTTTCGCCGCTCTGGGAAGTTTCGTTTTGTTCGCCGCTCTGGGCTTCTTCGTCCACGAGATGTATCAAGCCGGTGGACTCATGGAGTACACCAGCTTCGAACGAACCGGCCATACCCAGTGGAAAATCCTGTTCCTTCTGCTTTCGAGATTGAGTTGCTTTCCGCTCTTCGGCCTCGCGCTCATGGCGTGGGTCTTCGGGCGAGAGCGAGCGGCCCGCACGCTCGGGTTCCTCGGCGTGGGCGCCGCTTTTCTCAATTTCATCGCAATGATCGTCATCGCCCAGGAACCCTGGTGACGATGGGTCGGAACAAAGGGCTGCGCGAACGCGCAGCCCTTAAACTGTTATGCGGTATACTTCCGATAATGCTGAAGCGGCTCGAAATAGCCGGATTTAAGTCCTTTGCGCGAAAGACCGCGCTCGACTTCTCGTCCGCCACCACTGCCATCGTCGGCCCGAACGGGTCGGGCAAATCGAACGTTGCCGAAGCCTTCCGCTTCGCGCTCGGCGAGCAGTCCATGAAGAGCATGCGCGGCAAGCGCTCAGAAGACCTTATCTTCGCCGGAAGCCACGAGTCCGCGCGCCAGAACCGCGCGTCAGTGACCATCATCTTCGACAACCGCAAGAAGATATTTCCGAAGCTCGACTTCGACGAAGTTTCCATCGAGCGCGCCGTGTATCGCGACGGGGCCTCCGAGTATTCCATTAACGGCACCAAGGTGAGGCTCCGCGACATCCAGGAGCTTCTCGCGTCCGCGAACATCGGCGAGACCGGCCATCACATCATCTCTCAAGGCGAAGCAGATCGCATCCTCTTGGCGTCGCCCAAGGAGCGCCGCGCGATGCTCGAGGACGCGCTCGGCCTCAAGGTATTTGAATTCAAGAAGCAGGAAGCGCTCCGAAAACTCGAGAAGACCCGCGAGAACGTGCGGGAAGTGGAAGCGCTCCGCCGCGAACTCGCGCCGCACCTGAAATTCCTTGCAAAGCAGGTGGAGAAGCTCGAGCGCGTCGAAGAGCTTGTCCGAGAGCTTGCAGAGAAGGCGCGCGAGTATTTCTCGATTGAAGAGAAGTACGTGGAAGTAGAGAAAGAGAAGAACGAGCGCGAGACCGGCGAGGTGAGAGAACGCCTCGCCGTAGCCGAGCGCGAGCTCGGCGCGTTCTCGAACGAGACCTCGAACGAAAGCGAGGGTATGAAGCGCATCGAGGCGGTGCGCCTTGCCGAGCGCGAAGTCGACAAGGCGACTGCCGAGCGCTCGGAGCTCTCGCGCGAAATCGGGCGCATCGAGGGCGCCTTGGCAGAAGCGAAGCGCCGTTCGCAGGCCTTGGCCCGCGAGCCGTACGTAAAGGTTCCGCGCGTGGAGTTTGAAGCGCTCCGCGACGAAGTCGAAAAACAGACGGGGATGGACGAAGGCGCAGCTCCCACCGCGCTTGCCGCCGCCCTCAAGTCGCTCAAAGCTATCGTGACGGCGTTCTTCGAGCGTTTCGCGCTCCCGACCGACGATTACCTCGCAGAAGAAGAGCAGGCGGTATTCCGGCTCGAAGGCGAGAAGACGAAGCTCATGGAGCGCGATCGCAGCCTTGAAGCGAGGACGGAAGATGCGCGCAAAGCGCTCACCAAGGCGCGAGAAGCGAGAATGGCGTACGAAGAGACGGGACGCGAAACCAAGGTGCGCATCCTCGAACTCGCCGAGAGTCGGGCGCGCGAAGAGTCGGCGCTCGCGCGCTGCGAAGCCCGGGCCAAAGAGCTCGCCAACTTCGAGGAGCAGCTCACCCAGGAGGGTGCCGACGTGCTCGCCTTGGCCGGCGCTGCAGCATTCTCATCCCAGCCGCTGTCGGCGCTCCCGCAGGAGGACCGGAGCGTCCAAGAGGGCCGCAAGCACGCGCTGATGCGCATGAAGATACGCATCGAGGAGTCCGGGGGCACGGGCGAAGAGGTGCGCACCGAGTACAACGACACCAAGAGCCGCGAAGAGTTCCTCGGCCGCGAATTGGAGGACTTGTCGAAGTCAGCCGCGGGGCTCGAAGAGCTCATCGACGACCTCGATGAGGAGCTTGCGAAGTCCTTTGCCGACGGCCTCGCGAAAGTGAACCACTCCTTCGCGGAGTTCTTTACGCTTATGTTCGGTGGCGGCGGCGCGAAGCTCGTTCTTGAGGAGCCGGCAGCTCTCGAAGTCGACGAGGATGAGGAGGGCGAGGAAGCTGCCGAAGCCGCGCCTGAGCGCGCGGAACGTCCGGGGCTTGAGGTGCAGGTGAATCTTCCGAAGAAGCGCCTCCAGTCCCTGATGCAGCTTTCAGGCGGCGAGCGCGCCTTGACCTCAATCGCGCTCATCTTCGCCATGAGCCAGGTGAACCCGCCGCCATTTTTGATACTGGATGAGACCGACGCCGCGCTCGACGAGGCGAACAGCCGCCGCTATGGCGACATGATCGAGAATCTCGCCAAGAAATCGCAGCTCATCGTCATCACCCATAACCGCGAGACGATGTCGAGAGCCGGCATTTTGTACGGCGTCACGATGGGCAACGACGGCATCTCCAAGCTTCTTTCGGTTAAATTCGAAGAGGCGGTCGCGGTCGCCAAGTAGGGGGACAACCCCTCGACGCCGGAGCGTTCGGGTGTAGTATGGCGCCTAGCATAGCTCAGGAGGTCCTGAGGCATGCAGAAGGGGAACGGGAATGGCCAAACAATCGGTCAAATTCGAAGATCTTCCGTATCCGGAGCTGTTGCGGCGCATAGGCGGAAAGGATCATGGCGCGTCCCGCGCCGAGATCATCCAAGCCTTGCGCGAGCAAGAGCGCCTTTCGGGAGCACCTCCGCCCGTAACACGAGTGCGGCGCTAGCCGCTAGATTCGGAGCACCAAACCTCGCAAAGCGCGCGCCCTCCCCGGTGCGCGCTTTCTCATTGCCTATCCCCGTTCGCGCCAGCCGCCCGGCAGGCGTATCATTCCGGTATCGTGCGGTGTATTACTATCAACACCTATGGCAGCCTTCAAATACTTCAAGCATAACGTCAGCAAAGCAGCGGACCTTCTCGGCCTCACGGAAGCAGAGCGTGCAACACTCATGACGCCTGACCGGATACTGCGCGCGGAGCTCACCATACCCATGGACGCCGGCGGCACGGCATCGTTCCCGGCGTATAGGGTGCAGTTCAATAACGCGCGCGGCCCATACAAGGGCGGCATCCGTTTTCATACGTCAGCTGACGAAGACGAGGTAGAAGCGCTCGCCGCCATGATGGCGATAAAATGCGCGGTCGTCGACATACCGTTCGGCGGCGGCAAGGGCGGGGTGAATGTCGATCCAAAAAAGCTCACGAAGAAAGAAGTGGAAGCGCTTTCACGCGCGTACGTGCGCGCGTTTGCCGAGCACTTGGGCCCCGATCTTGACGTGCCGGCGCCCGACGTAAACACGAATCCTCAGATCATGGATTGGATGCTCGACGAGTACGAGACGATCACGGGGGCCAAGTCGCCGGCGATGATCACGGGAAAATCAGTCGGTAACGGCGGAAGCCTCGGGCGCGATACGGCGACCGCCGACGGCGCGATATTCGTCTTGAACGCGCTTCTTGCCGACCGCCACACGGGCGCAGACTCGCTCACATGCGCTATACAGGGCGCAGGCAACGCAGGCGCGCAGGCGGCGCGGCTTATGGCAGGCATGGAGGTGAAGGTCGTTGCGCTCGCTGACAGCAAAGGAACGCTCGTCGATGACAAAGGAATCGATGTCGAGGCCGTGCTTGCGGCAAAGGAGGCGGGAAAGCCGCTTGGCGAATCCCTATCGGCGCCCGGCGCCATCGTCGAAGACGCCTGCGACGTCTTTGTGCCGGCTGCGCTTGAGGAGCAGATACGCCTCGACAACGTGGATCAGGTGAAGGCGAGCATTATTTTGGAAATAGCGAACGGCCCCGTGACGCCGGAGGCCGATGACATTCTTTCTGCGCGCAACGTTATCATCGTGCCCGACGTCTTGGCGAACGCCGGCGGGGTGACCGTATCGTATTTCGAATGGCTGCAGAACAAGGCAGGAGAGTCATGGAAGGCGGGAGAGGTCCGCGACCGGCTCGAAGAAATAATGCGCGACGCCTACCGGGACGTTGCCGACTTCGCGCTCGATAGAGGCGTCACCATGCGCGAGGCGGCGTACGCGCTCGCCGTGTCGCGCATCCTTGCGGCATAAGCGCGCTCGGCCGAGCGGTATACTTTCATGCAAGCATTCCGCGAATGAGCGCGGATGCGAAGGGAGAGTCCGGTGACAGAGAAGGAACCGAACACCGCAGGCTGCCTGCTTTTGATTGCCGGCGGCACTGCGGCAGGAATGTTTCTCGTCTGGCTCTGGCTGTGGCCGATTTCGCATCATTCCGTGATGGCGGACTACGGCTATGGCGCTGAGCCGCTCGAGGCTGAGAACACGCCTCCGTAATGAACCCGCTGATTCCAGAACGGAAAAGGCGGGTTTTGCGCGCCCCGCCGGTCAGTTGACATGCGGCACTTTTTATACCATGTTAATCCCGGACGTTCATCGATAGAGCGTCTCTCAAGAACGAGGAGAAATAAGCATGGCGAACGACCCGGACGAGGAAGCTCGTCCAGAACCCGCCGAAGAAGAAACGTTCACCTCAACCGATGGCGCTGGCGCCGCCGCCGAGCCGCTTACGCTCGACCGGCCGCTTGCGCCCGAGGATGAGGAAATTCACGAGCCGTCCGACGTCATCGTCGCGGCGCCCGCTCCCACTGCGCCGCCTCGGCAACGAAAGCGGACGGACTGGGGCAAGATGCTCCGCAACACCTTCATCTGGGGCGCGCTGCTTATCGTTGCGGCAGGCGGCGTCTGGTACTGGTTGAACAAAGATACGCTCAACCAGCCAGCCCCGATTCCGGCGAAGTACCAAGCCTGGGGCGACGCGTGCACGGCAACGCTTCGCGCGTGCCGCATGGACATCGTCCGCTACCAGAACGGGACGCGCTGGCTCGTGGATGACGACGAGAACGACGTCCTCACCTTGCAGGGCATCGTGAACGACCGATTCGCGTCGGTCGCCGACGTCATCACCATGGACGACCCGGGCTATGTCGCGGAGCTCCGCGCCTACCTCGGACGTACTGCGCCTCAACCGCGGGAAATCCAGGAAGTGCCGCTCCCGAGCGAAGCGCTGCCGCTTCAGCCATCTGAGGCGACGCCGCCCGCGCCCTGACGCGCTCTCTACACTCGATGAACCTAGGCCTGTCGTTTCCCGCAAGGGGAGCGATGGGCCTAGTTTTTTTGCACGAGCTCGAAGTCGAGCTCCCGTTCGGGCACCCTCGCTGCTATGAGCTTCACGCGCACCGGGTCGCCGAGCGCGTATTCTTTTTTCGTACGCTCGCCCACCAGGCGATAGCGCTTCTGGTCGTAGGTGAAATAGTCGCTTCCGATTGCGTTCATGCGCACCATGCCGTCGGCGTGGGTCTCGTTCAATTCCACATACATGCCGCGGTCGGTGACGCCCGAGATGACGGCGTCGAACTCCTCGCCGATGCGTCCTGCGAGGAATTCCACCTGCTTCATCTTTATCGAGTCGCGCTCGGCTTCTGCGGCAGATACTTCGCGCTCAGAGGAATGCATCGAGAGGGAATCGAATTCCTGCATCTCTTTCTGGGAGAGAGGAGTCCCTGCGGTGTAATGCTTCAGCATCCTGTGCACCAGAACGTCCGGGTAGCGGCGGATAGGGGATGTGAAGTGGGTATAAAACTCGAAGGCAAGCCCGAAGTGCCCGATGTTCTTGGTGGTGTAGATGGCCTTGCTCATGGAACGGAGCGTCGCCATCTTTATAAGGTATTCTTCCGGCTTTCCTTTTACCTGGTCCATGAGCTTGTTCATGTCCTTTCCCTTCACGCGGCCGTCGCCCGTCACGGGGAGGTCATAGCCCATGACCTTTAGGAATGCCGCCAGGTCGATGATTTTCTCCGCGTTCGGGGCGTCGTGGATTCTATATACGGACGGATTGTTGTCTTTCTTCCCGAGCAGGGACAGCTCCTCGGCGACCGCTTCGTTGGCGAGAAGCATGAAGTCCTCGATGAGAAGGTTCGTGGCCTTGCGTTCCTTGAGGCGCACCGCGACTGGACGGCCTTCTGCGTCGAGCTCGATTTTCACTTCTGCGGTATCGAATTCGATTGCGCCGCGGGCGACGCGCTTCGCGCGTATCTTGTCCGCGAGCGCTTTCAGGGTATTAAGCTCCTGGAGCATCGGGCCCGATTGCGCATCGAGCACTTCCTGCGCCTCCTCGTACGCGAAGCGCTTGTCGGAATGAATCATGGTTTCCCCGAACCACTTCTCCTTTATATTCGCGTCCTTGTCGAGGACGAACACGGCGGATACCGAGAGGCGGTCGACGTCAGGATTCAAAGAGCAGTAGTTATTGGAAAGCACGTGCGGAAGCATGGGGATGGTGCGGTCGACGAGGTACACTGACGTAGCGCGGTGACGCGCCTCGGTGTCGATAGCGGAACCGGGACGCACGAAAAACGACACGTCCGCGATGTGAACGCCAACTTCCGTGTCGCCGTTTCCGAGGTCGCGAACCGAAAGCGCGTCGTCGAAGTCTTTGGCATCCGCCGGGTCGATGGTGAACGTTGTGATGCTACGGAAATCGCGGCGCGCTTTTCCGTCATGCCTCTCTCCCCAGGCGACTACGGTCTTCGCTTCTTCAGCAATCATCGCTTCTCCGGTGTCTTCAAGCTTCTTCGCTTCAGCGACCACGCCTGGAGGGAAGTCAGAGGAGAATCCTTGTGAGAGGGCAAGCGCGCGCATCTCCACGTCATGTTTTCCGGCCTCGCCGATGACTTCCGTTACAGTGCCCCACGGATAGGGAGCTTCGACCGGCCACCCGCCTAATTTGAGAACTACCTTGTAGCCGATAGGAAGATTTTCGCCCTGCGCGAGGAAGGGGACGTACATCTTTTTCCAATCAGGGATGAGAAGGGTGCGTCCGTCTTCCTGCACGAGCTTGCCGACGAAGGTGTCGCGCGTCCTCGCCACTACCTCGATGACCTTGCCGTTGGCGCGCTTCTGCCGCGTCTTCGGGTCCATAGAAGAGCCAGTTACCTTCACCTTCACGACGTCGCCCGGGAAGGCGCCGCCCAAAGCCTCGCCCGGGACGAAGATATCCTCCTCGTTCTGGTCATAGGAGAAAAAGCCCTTGCCGGTGCGGGTTATGGCGATTGGTCCTTCGTAGACAGTTCCGTCTGTAGCACTCACGTTAGGATTACTCTAGCAGATTGCAGGCGTTCTGCTATGGCGTACTATGCGGACGGACACGTCTTACACCCGTTCGACGCGTCCGATGGGCCTGTCGGTCCATCACTGAGCAAACCTTGGCGCCGTCCCTCTCCGCGGACGGCGCTCTTTTTACCTCGTTGACCGTCAGCCGGTATCCTGCTATGCTCCCGGAATTATGTTGATGATCCGCTTTCAGCGCATAGGCCGCAAGAACGACCCGTCGTTCCGTATGCTCGTGCTCGAGAAGACGTCCTCCCCGAAGGCCGGCACGTTCGTCGACCAGGTAGGAACCTACAACCCGAAGACCAAGCAGTTCAACGCCGATGGCGAGAAGATCAAGGGCTGGATGGGCAAGGGCGCGCAGGTCTCGCCGTCTTTGATGAACCTCCTCATCTCGAAGGGAGTGCTTGAGGGCAAGAAGAGCGCCGCGGTGGTCTCCAAGAAGAATCTCGAGAAGAACGTCGCAAAGAAAGCCGCAGAAGAGGCGGCAGCAAAGGAAGCTGCAGAGAAGGCAGCTGCAGACGCCGCAGC
>CAYWQN010000020.1:13378-14759 GCA_964460875.1 uncultured Candidatus Saccharibacteria bacterium
GCGCGCTGTTTCTCTCAGCTACCAGATAACGCCGATACTCATATATGGAACAGGATCATCAGTTTTTGGAATATGTAGTCAAAGCCCTGGTCGACAACCCGGACGCCGTATCTATCGTGCGTTCAGTCGACGAGATGGGCGTGCTGCTCACGCTTACCGTGGATGCTGCCGACATGGGCAAGATAATCGGACGCGACGGCAATATCGCGAAAGCCATCCGCACCCTTTTGCGCGTCGTCGGCATGAAGCACAATGCGCGCGTGAATCTCAAGGTGAACGAGCCGGTGGGCGGCAAGCGCGAACAGGAAGCGAAGTCCATCGACCAGGTCGTCGACGAGATGGGTGCATAATATCCGTATGACTACCCACAAAGGTTTCGGGCTCATGGCAGCCGTGCTCGTTATCGCCGGGCTGTTAGTACTCGGGGGCGGGGCGTACATCGTGATGAATCCGAAGGCGGTAGGGGAGACCGGAGACGCGCACGAGCAACAGGCGGACCGGAAGGGTCCGAAAGGATGGATAGAGCTCGACTCGTCCGCAACCGCAAAGACGTCTATCTCATGGAAGTTTAACGACATGGATTTTGATGCAAACAATACGCCGCACACGGAAGTTACCGCAGTCGTGAACGGCAAAGAGTATGTCGTCGGGACATTCGAAGGTTCGTGCTCGGAAATCGGCGCCTCTGGCGGCGTTGACGGCAAAGGCCTCCTTGCAGGAGAGCTTTCCGCAGCACAATGCTGGTTTGCCGGAGGCGGCGATGAAATAGGCGTTTTCGCGCATGAAGACGGCGGCTACCAGATCATGGTAGGAACGCTCGAAGAACCGATAGAAGGAGGTGCTGGGTTCCGCGGCGATTTCAAAATAAAGACCGACATCCTCCCATAACGTGTATGGTGCGCTTCCATCTCGTTACGCTCTTCCCGGAGGCCTGTGAGGCGTATCTTTCTGCGTCCATACTCGGGCGCGCCCGAAAGAACAAGAAGATAGCCGTCGCCTATCAGAATCCGCGCGATTTTACGGAGGGAGCCGCAGCACGAAAGAAGACCGGAAAGTGGTCGCACAGCGCCATAGACGGGAAGCCGTACGGAGGCGGCCCGGGCATGGTGATGCAGGCGCTTCCGGTAGTGAAAGCGGCAAAGAAATCACTCGGACGCACGAAAGGGAAGACCGCCATTGTGTGGTTTCAGCCGGAAGCCACTGCATTCAATAATGCAGAGGCGGACACTCTCGCGAAGTTCGAGAACGTAGTACTCGTCTGCGGCCGCTATGAAGGCATCGACGAGCGCGCGAAGAAAATGCTTTCGACCTTGGGCACGCTGAAGACGTATTCGGTCGGTGAAGCGATATATACCGGCGGGGAAGTGCCGGCGCTCGCAAT
>CAYWQN010000021.1:0-5240 GCA_964460875.1 uncultured Candidatus Saccharibacteria bacterium
GAACCTCGGAGAACTTCAGAAATAACCGCTCTCCGTTCGACGAAACGCCGCCCAGCTGGGCGGCGTTTCGCTATCCCCAGCTAACCGGGGTATCGGGCTCCTATAGGCTGGAGGCATATCCCTTACTGCACCCCTATGAACATTCTCGCCATCTCAGGAAGCCTTCGAAAGCAGTCATTCAATAGCGCGCTGCTCGACGCCGTGAAGGCGCGCGCGCCGGAGGGGATCGCTATCGACATCATGCATCTCGACCGAGTGCCGCTCTACAATCAGGACCTCGAAGCAGAGTATCCTGCGGGCGCCAAAGAATTGAAAGATAAGATTCTCGCAGCAGACGGCATCATCATCGCAACCCCTGAGTACGGACGCTCCATTCCCGGCGTCTTGAAGAACGCTATCGACTGGACCAGCCGGCCGTACGGCACGAGCGCGTGGACCGGGAAGCCGGTGTACGTCATGGGCGCGACCGACGGGGCCGTGGGTACCGCGGTCGCTCAGAAAGAAGCGCGGGCGGACATAAGCGTCGCGGGCGGCATCGTGCTCGCGCAGCCCGAGTTCTACCTTGCGAAGTTCAAGGAAAAGGCGGACGAGGCAGGACGCCTCACCGACCCTAAGACGTTCGAGCATATCGACAAAGCGCTTGCGGCATTCGTCGCGTTCGTCCGGAAGGTGGCGTAAGATGGGAGGATGACAATCGAATGGAATAGCGTTACGCGGTTCTCGCAGGCGGTCGCCATCGTCTTATTCGTCGCGGTGTTCGGTATCGGATTCTGGCTCGGCAGCTTGCACGGCGCAAAACGCGCTGCGCCCATACCAGTCTCTGATTCCGTGAAGACCGGCGTCATCGGCGACGCCTCATACCAGTGCGCGACAGGGAAGTCGGTGCACGCCGTCTTTTACGAGGACAAGGTTACGGTGATGCTCTCGGACGGACGTACCTTGAACCTCTCGCATACCATTTCGGGCTCTGGCGCGCGCTACGCCTCAGAAGACGACGCCACGGTCTTCTGGAACAAAGGGCAGACCGCCTTCATAACCGAGGGCGGAGCGACTACGTTCGCTGACTGCACCGAAGCACCCATCCCGCTTTAACGCTTGCGCGCCGGTGCTAGACTGGAGCCATGCATACGGGCCGCCTGCGCTACATCTCCCACCAAGGAAGGCGCACCCATCCCACGACGCTCGTTAACCGCATCGGGAGCGCCATTATCCTCCCGCTCGCCATCGTGTTCGGCGCGTCCTTTGTCGCGACCGGCATCGTATTCGTTCCGACCGACTACGCCCTCCAGGGAAGCGAGCTGTTTCTTGCGCTCGGCGCTTCTGCGCTGCGTCTCTTCGGCGCGTTCTTTTTGGCCCTTGTCTTCGGCACTATCTTCGGTCTCATTGCAGAAGCGAACCCGCGCGTCGAGAGCCTCCTGCTTCCCGTGTATGACGTTCTGGAATCGCTTCCGGTGCTCGCATTCTTTCCGGTCATCATCCTGTTCTTCCTGCGTTCCGACCTACTTGAAGGCGCAGCTATATTCATCATCTTCTACACCATGCTCTGGACCATCGCGTTCAGCGTCATCGGCGGCATGAAGGTCATACCGGCCGATGTGGTGGCTGCCGGAAAAGTTTTCGGCCTCACTCCGTGGCAGCGATTCTGGCAGATAACCTTGCCGGCGCTCTTTCCGCCCTTGTTGACCGGCTCCATACTCGCGGTCGCTGACGGATGGAACCTGGTCATCGTCGCGGAAACGTTGTCCGCGTATGCGCCGCAGAACGCGACGGCCCACGACTTATTCGGCATCGGCAGCATCCTCGTCGCCGCGTCTTCGAGCAATAACGGCGAAGCGCTCCTCGTCGCCATGGCCTTCCTGGTCGTGTTCATCGTATGCATCAACCTCTTCCTCTGGCAGCCGCTTCTCGCGCGCGCTCAGAAGTACAAATTCGAATGATCGTATGACTAAAGCCGGAAACCACATTTTGTCGCTCGAAAATATCTCGTTTCGCTACGGGCCGCACCAGCCGCTAGTGCTCAAAGACATCGACATCGCGCTCGAACCGACCTCGTTCGTCGCTATCGTCGGCCCGTCAGGCTGCGGCAAGTCGACGATACTGCGCATTGCGGCAGGTCTTATAAAGCCCGCCGGCGGCAAGGTGATAAATAAAGCGAAAACGCGCATGGTATTCCAGAACTCTGCGCTCCTTCCGTGGCGTAGCGTGCTCCGGAATGTCATGCTCGGATTCCACGGACTCGGCCTCACCCGGCACGAAGAGAAGAAACGCGCGCTCGGAGAACTCTCCGATCTGGGCATCCGCGATTTCGCAAAATCCTATCCGCGCGACCTTTCCGGCGGGCAGCGCCAGCGCGTGGGCATCGCGCGAGCGCTCGTGTCCGAGCCGGAGCTCCTCCTGTTGGACGAGCCGTTCTCCGCGCTCGACGTGGAGACGTCGCGCCGCCTTTCAGAAGAGATACTCGAAATCTACGAAGCCCGCTGCATCGCGATGCTCATGGTCTCACACTCCATCGAGGATGCGGTCATGCTCGCCGACGAGGTCTTGGTGTGCGCAGCGGGCGGCATTAAGAAAAAAATAAAGATACCGCTTGCGCGCCCGCGAAGCGTGGATGACCCGCAGGTGAAAAAGCTGGTACAGGAGATACGCTCTTCGATTCCAGGATTCTAAACGTTCGACCCAGCGCTCTCTTTGCGCGCGCGAATCACTTCCCATACGACCGACACGCTCGAAAGGACGATGATGCCGAGAAGGATGGGGAGGAGGTAGTGGTCAATATCGGGAATCACCGAACCGAGGTAGTAGCCGAGCAGCGTGACCGACACGCCCCATATGAGGGCGCCTGCGACGTTATAGCGGAGAAACACGCTGTAATTCATGCGGCCCATGCCGGCAGTTATAGGGACCAGGGTCCGGAGCACAGGGATGAAGCGGGCGAATATGAGGGCGCGCCGGCCGTATTTTTCATAAAATTGTTCGGCGCGTACGAGATGCCGCTTATTCAGGAAGAGCGCATCCTCTTTTGAGAAAAGCTTGGGACCGTATTTGGCTCCGAACCAGTAGCCGGCAGAATCGCCGAGAATCGCAGCCACGACGATGGTCGCGATCAGGGGAGCGAGGTCGAACGCAGAGGACGCAGCCAGGATGCCGGCGGAGAACAGGAGCGTATCGCCCGGAAGCGGGATGATGAGGCCGGCGGGCACGCCTGATTCTACGAACACCATGAGGAAGACGCCGATATACCCGACCGAGGCGACAAGCTCGGGGAGGGTCATGTGAAGAAGCGGAAGGTCCATCCCGAGAGTATACTAGCCCGCATGGAAGAAGCGGAATTCGAGCGCATCGCTGGAAGGGAATGGGATGCGATGCCGGAGAAATTCCGCGCGCACGTGGAGAACGTCGCGCTTCTCGTCGAGGACGAGCCCGGGGAGGATCTTCGAAAGCTTGAAGGGCTCGCGGAGGGAGAGACCCTGCTCGGCCATTACCACGGCATTCCGAACACGCTACGTGGCGCAGAGTACGGGGTAGGCGCCACGCTGCCGGACACTATCACGCTCTACCGGCTCCCGCTTCTCGAAGAAGCGCAGGAGCTTATGGAAGAGAACGGCGGCACCTATGAGGAAAACATAACTCGAGCGATACGCGAGACCTTGTGGCACGAAGTAGGACACTACTTCGGCTTCGACGAAGAGCGTGTGCGCGAGCGCGAGGATGAAGGCACGAACCGCTTCAACGATAGAGCAGATTCGCTGCCAACTACCGCAGTAAAAGGAATCATAGAGCGCGACGGACATATCCTGCTTCTCCAGCGTCCACAGGGCGATTGGGACCTTCCCGGCGGACTGCTCGAACCAGGCGAGAGTGACGAAACAGGGCTTGTTCGCGAAATTTTTGAAGAGACGGGCCTGCAGGCAGAAGTCGTTCGATTTTCCGGGGCCTGGTTTTTCTTGCGCCCGAAAGACAGCGCAAGGGTTAGCGTAAAAAACTATCTTTGTGCGTTCACAGACCGTGAAAGTGCGGTGCGGTTGAGTACCGAGCATACGGCGTATGCGTGGGTAGTGCCCTCGGAGATTACGGATTATGCGCTAAAGGACGCGTCGCTTGCGCACAGCGTTGCGGCTGAATACAGGAAATAAGCCGTATTTTGCTATCCCCGGGCAAATATTGAATGGCTTCAAACGCGTGTTAGCGTATCCGCATGAGTACTCAAAATCAGGCAGAGGGATTTGGCGCGCTGGTGCCAGCGAATGAAGGAAGGGAGATGGTAGAAGGCATGGATCCGCGTGCAGCAGCGATTATGGAAAAGTTCGGCGAAATCGTTGCCGCACAGCTTGAAACCAAGCTTCCGGGTCTTTCTATAGAAAAACTCAGAGAACTGGCGGCTAATGCAAACGCTTCTGCTGAGGTGTATACCACCAAAATGGGAGGGGGTGTCAAAGGCGCTTTTGAACAGGTGGGAGGTGTGGCGAAGGCAATTATTGAAGAAGCGCCTACTGCCGCAAAGGCAGTAGGCACGATAGCGGTAGAGGCTCGCATTGGCCATGGATGGCGTCAGGGCCCGATAAAAGGCATCGCTCATACTATCGAAGCTGCTATCGGAACGTGGCATACGAGAGAGGCTTTAAAATACGGAGGTAAGGTCGTTGAGGGCCTTGCGGATGCGTATGGTGCCGCTAAAGCTGCATAATGCCTATGAACCAAGAACTTGAGAAGAGCATCACTGCGCTTGCTGAAGCAATTGCTGCATTCAAAGCAGAGCATCCGGAAGAATATGCTGCTGCAGAAGCGGAGCTTGCGGCACATGCGCAAGCGATGACTGAGATTCTAGAAAGCGCATAGCATACGCTGTTGCGTGCAAAGCAAAACGGCCCGGAAGGGCCGTTTTGCTATACTGGAGGGATTAGCGAGATAACCGACTACCCGTATGAAATTCATGGCTGTGTATATGATGCCGAGCGCAGGACTCGATGAATGGATGAAAAAGCCCGAAGAGGAGCGCAAGGCGGACGAAGAAAAAATGAAGGGAGACTGGGACTCCTGGATGGCAACGCATGCAGGCGCGGTGAGCGGAACCGCAGGCGTGGGGAAGCCCAAGCGCGTCACGAAGGACGGCGTAACGGATGCGCGCAATGATTTGATGATGTACTCGATGGTCGAAGCGGAGTCGCTCGACGCAGCCGCTGCGATGTTCGAAGGTCATCCGCACTTCGGCATTCCGGGCGCTTCCATTGAAGTTATGCCGG
>CAYWQN010000021.1:5250-14535 GCA_964460875.1 uncultured Candidatus Saccharibacteria bacterium
GTCAAGGAGAACGGCGGCGAACGGTATGCAGAAAATCACGCCGTTTCTGTGGTTTGAGAAGGATATCAAGTCCGTCGCGGAGTACTACGTCTCCGTATTCGGCGAAGACTCGAAGATCAACGGACACCACGTCATGCCGCCATCGCCGACAGGCGACCCGGTCGAGCTGGCTTCGGTGACGCTTCGCGGTCAGGACTTCACACTCATGGCGGCGGGCCCCATCTTCACGTTCAACGAATCCGTCTCCTTCGTCATCGACTGCAAGGATCAGGCAGAGGTGGACTACTTCTGGGAAACTCTCACGAAGGATGGCGGGAAGGAGAGCGCATGCGGCTGGCTCAAGGATAAGTACGGTATGTCGTGGCAGGTGACGCCGCGCCGCCTCATCGAGCTCACCACCGCTCCGGATAAGGAGAAGGCGGGACGCGCGACCGCTGCAATGCTCACGATGAGAAAGATTGATATCGCTCAAATCGAAGCCGCATACGAAGGGAACTAGGGTATATACTTTCTTCATGAATATATTCCAAAGTGGAAAACTCACCTGGTGGCAGGTGAGCCTTCTTAAGTGGTCGGTGCTTCTCATGGGTCTCGCGATAGGGGCGAACTGGCCGGAAGTATTTGCTCCGCATACGGTTCTTCTCGTTGTCGTCTCGCTCGTGGTCGGCGTATACCTGGCCTTCATCTGGTTCAAGAAGTAAGCCATCCGGCTATCCACACGAGCCGCGGTGCTCATCCTGTCTTCACGGAGCGGCGCTATACTTAAGGGGTGTTATGGCCCGAACGGCCCTTATAACGTAATACCCACTATGTCTAAAACGATTGCAATCGTGTTCGGCGTGGTTTTCGTTCTGGTAGGCATCCTCGGCTTCGTGCCGAACCCGCTCGTCGGTCCTATGGGCATCTTCGAGACTAATGCGATGCATAATGTCGTGCACCTGCTGTTCGGCATCATCCTGCTCGTCGTCGCGTTCACCGCGCCGATGAAGTCAGCGCTCTGGCTTAAGATCCTCGGCGTCGTATATCTGGTCATCGCGGTTCTCGGCTTCGTGATGGCGCCGGCAGGGGGCGAACTACTCGGCCTCGTGCATACCAATATGAACGACCACTGGCTGCATGTGGTGCTCGGCGTCGTGCTGCTTGCCGCGGGCTTCATGGGCGGCAAGAAGATGGCCCCTCCGATGGCATAGCGCAGGCTATGAAAGAAAAACGGCCCCGAACGGGGCCGTTTTTCTATTCTTTATTCAGCAAGTCGGCGAACTCCTTCTGCACCTTCTGCAGTTTCGGCGCGATGATGACTTGGCAGTATCCGCGGTTCTGGTTGCGCGCATAATAGTCCTTGTGATAGTCCTCAGCAGGGAAGAACTCGACCAACGGCTCTATGGTCGTCGTTATCGGGTCCCCGTCGCGACTTGAAGAGTCGAGTTCGTCGATGAATGCATGGGTGGCCGCTGCCTGCTCCGGCGTCGTCGTGAACACGACGGAGCGGTACTGCGGACCCATGTCGTTTCCTTGGCCGCCCACCTGGGTGGCGTCATGGGATGCGAAGAAGATAGTAAGGAGCGTCTTGAATTCAATCTGCGCGGGGTCGTATTCAACGCGCGTCACTTCGACGTGCGTTGTCGTGCCTGAGGAAACGTCCTCGTAATTCGCTGTTTCCTTTGTGCCTCCGGCATAGCCCGGCTCAACCGATACGACGCCTTTGAGCATTTTGAATACCGCTTCCGTGCACCAGAAGCATCCGCCCCCGAATACCGCTACTTCAGTGTTCATGCAGCAGGCGTTTCTCCCTCTTTCTCAAAGGCGAGGCAGACGGAGTTGATGCAGTAGCGCTTCCCGCCGGCTTCTTCCGGTCCGTCATTAAAGAGGTGTCCCAGGTGTCCGCCGCACTTCTTGCAGAAGACTTCGGTGCGATGCATGCCGTACGCGTCATCAGGACGCGTCCCGACATTCTCGGCGACCGCAGGATCGGTGAACGAGGGCCAGCCGGTTCCGGAGTCGAATTTCGCGTCTGAGGAAAACAGCATGTTTCCGCACGCCTTGCAGACGTACGCGCCCTTCTCATGATTGTTGACGAATGCACCTGAAAACGGAGCTTCAGTGCCTTGCTCGCGCAGAACCTCGTACTCTTCCGGGGTAAGCTCCTTCTTCCATTCTTCTTCGGTCTTTTGCATGGGTTCCATAAGGGCATTATACTGATTTATACGATGAATCGGAAACTCCTGGTCGGGCTCCTGGTGGCCCTCTCCGTAATAGGTATCGCCGATTCCGCCTATCTCTCCATGCATGCGGCCTCGGGCGCCCCTCTGGTCTGCGACCTTGCCGCAGGGCTCGATGGCTGCAATCAGGTGGCGAACAGCCCGTATTCGCAGTTCATGGGCATCCCACTCGCATACATCGGGCTTGCGTTCTACGGCCTCTTCTTCCTCATAACGCTCGCCGCGTACGTTATGTCCGCGCATAAGACGCATCATATTGCCATTACGGCGCTCTCCGCCGCAGCGTCCCTTGCGTCCGTGGTCTTCCTCTATATACAGCTCGCGCTCATACAGGCGCTCTGCGTGTACTGCGTCATATCGGCCCTTCTCACATTCTTCTCGCTCCCCATAGCGCTCCTGCTTTTGGTCAAGCATTCTCCGCCTGCACCTGGCGTGATACCCTAACGGCATGAAAGCCAGGGCCGCGATAGCGTTCCTCCTCCTCGCCCTCATACCGGCTTCGGTCACTGCGGCCACTTTGCAGGCGGATGAGACGCTGAACGTTTCCGACACCCCAGCCGGGAACGCGTATCTTGCGGGCACGCAGGTGCGCGTCGAGGCTCCCATACAAGGAGACCTCCTTGCCGCCGCCGGGACGCTCGAAGTCTTTGCGCCGGTCGCAGGCGACATGCTCGCGGCAGCCGGAACGGTTGCGATGAATGCGCCGGTCGCAGGGGACATGCGTGCTGCAGGCGGACGCATCCGCATCGACAGCGATGTGGGCGGCGAGCTTGCGATGTTCGGAGGGGTCGTTACGGTCACAGGAAAAGTGAATGAGATACGGGCAGCAGGCGGGACGGTCGAGCTTCGAAGCGGGGCAGGAGGGCCGGTTACCGTGTATGGCGCGAACGTGCTTCTGTCAGGGGAGTTTGGCGGGAATGTGCGCGTCGTCGCTTCGGACCATGTCGCGCTTGCCGAAGGCACCATCATCCACGGCAGCTTCGATTACAATGCACCGCAGGAAGCGGGCATTCCCGCGTCCGCAGAAATAGACGGCGGCGCGAACTATGTCGGCTCCTCGTCGTTCCTTCCGACGGCGCAGGAAGCAAAGACCTTTGCGCTCGCCGGGCTCGGGATTTTCTTCCTTGTACGGCTCGTCGCTGCCATGCTTGCGGCAGGGCTCGTCGCAGGATTGTTCCCTGCGTTCGGCGCGCGTATCGCTGAGACCACCATCGGCCACGGCGTGAAGCGCTTCATCCTGCTCACCCTGCTCGGGTTCGGAATAATCTTTGCAACGCCTGTGCTGCTGTTGTTGCTCATCGCATCCTTCGTCGGCATCGGTATCGCAGCTCTGGTGGGCGCGCTGTACCTCCTCCTTCTTCTGCTGGGATATCTTTATGCTGCAGTCCTTACCGGTTCTGCGTTCATGCGCATCGTCATGAAGCGTAATGACGTTACCTGGAAGGGTGCCGTGCTCGGCATGGGCATACTCGGTCTCATAGGGCTCATTCCCGTGCTTGGGCTTGCCCTCGCGTTCTTGTTGTCGAGCGCAGCGCTTGGCGGCATCGTAGCTATCGCGTACCGGTTCGCCTTCGGCTACACCCGGTAGCATGGCGCGAACGGAGGAAGAGCGACGCGCCCGCGCCTTGCGTCTCGTACGATACTTGAAAAGGGCGTATCCGACGCCTGAGACTGAACTTATCTATACAACGCCCTTCCAGCTTGTCGCGGCAGTCATGCTTTCCGCGCAGACGACCGACAAGCAGGTGAACAAGGTGGTCGCGCCACTCTGGAAGAAATACAAGAGTGTCGATGATTTCGCGGACGCATCCTACGCCGTTTTCGACAAAGAGATTTCTTCGGTATCGTTCCATCGCAATAAGGCGAAGGCAATTATCGGCGCGGCGAAGATGGTGCGGGATACGTACGGGGGAACGATTCCGAAAACGGAAGCAGAGCTCGTTACGCTTCCCGGCATCGCGTATAAGACGGCGCACGTCGTGCTCGGCGAACTCTACGGCATATACGAAGGCATCCCGACGGATACGCACGTGAGGCGGTTCGCGCTCCGATTCGATCTGACCGATAGAACAGATCTTGCGCGCATTTCAAAAGACCTTGAAGCCCTCATCCCGAAAAAGGACTGGAAGTACGTGAACAACGGATTCGTCCTCTATGGGCGATACGTGTGCCCGGCGCGGCCTCACCCGTGCGCCGATCATCCTTTGACGAAGATATGGCCGCCCGCAGGCCTGCGCTGGCCAAAATCCAAGTAATTGACCGGAACACAAATAGAGGGTATAGTACGTAGGTCCTGGGGCGTGCGAGTCCGCGAGCCCGCTCGCTGGAGACGGCTATAAGCCCTATGAGGTTCCATCCCGTGCCTCATATAGCCACGGCACCCCCCGTGCCACGCGCGCCTCAGGACATGATCTTTCAGCACCTTATTTTACGATCCGAAACGCTACACCTTACCGTGTGGTGTTTTTTAATTATGGGGTGAGGAGTACCATGGAGGCATGGAGACCCGGCCCATCGCAGTATTCGATATCGACGGCACCCTGTTCCGCTCATCGCTTTTCATAGAGCTCGTCGAGCGACTGGTCGAAAAAGGCATCCTCCCGAAGGCCGTGCGCGACGCGTATGCCGACGCGCAGGAGAAGTGGCTCGACAGGCGCGGGGACTACGACACGTACGTCGAGAAAATGATTGCAGCGTTCCGCGGGAACCTGAAGGGTGTTTCGTACGAAGAAGTCGCCTATGTCGCAGGCGAAATCGTTGATGAGAAGAAGCACCGGCTCTACCGCTATACGCGCGACCTCGTGAAGGAATTAAAAGCAAAAGGATACTTCTTGCTGGCCATCTCTCATTCGCCGCGCTTCATCGTCGAAGGCTTCGGGCATGAACTCGGGTTCGACAAAGTGTACGGCTTTTTCTATGAGACGGGCCCGTCGGGCAACTTCACCGGGAACGTGGAAGACCTGGACCTTATCCGCAACAAGGCCGCAGTCCTCGAGCGAGCCGCACGGAAGGCCGGGCTCTCGCTCGAAGGCTCCATCGGAGTGGGGGACACGGAGAGCGATATACCGATGCTCGAACTCGTCGAGATCCCCATCGCGTTCAATCCGAACAAGAAGCTCTTCGAACATGCGGAAAAGCGGGGGTGGCGCACCGTTGTCGAGCGCAAGGATGTCATATATGAAATGTAAAGACGCGTCGTCCGACATAGCGTTCGAAAGGTACGAAATATTTTCGTGCTCGAAAATTTCCTCCTGCTCGGCTCGTCGGCCCGCGCAGAGCCCTTTCTCACGCCATGCCCGACGCCGCTAGTATCGCGCGATTTCGGCGGGAGGTCTGGAAGTATTACCGAGAGCACGGAAGGCACGACTTGCCGTGGCGGAAGACTAAGGATCCGTACAAGATACTGGTGTCCGAAGTAATGCTGCAGCAAACGCAGGTTGAACGGGTGAAAGCCTTCTACCGGGCGTGGATGGAGCAGTTTCCGACTGCGAACGCGCTCGCAAAGGCTCCGCTTGGGAGCGTTCTAAAAGCGTGGCAGGGCCTCGGTTATAATCGCCGGGCGAAGATGCTTCACGAAGCCGCCAAAGCGCTCGTAGCGCTCGGGCGCTTTCCGAAAGACCCGGCCGCGCTCGAACAGCTTCCCGGGATAGGGCACTACACGGCGCGCGCGGTTGCCGCCTTCGCGCACAACGCGGACGTCGTCTTCGTCGAGACGAATCTCCGTACCGCGGTCATCCACCATTTCTTCCCGAAGAAAAAAACTGTGGACGATACGGCAATTCTCGCGGTGCTCGCGAAAGCCTTCCCGAAAGGGAAAAGCCGCGAATGGTATGCGGCCTTGATGGACTACGGCGCGCACCTGAAGCGTTCGGGAGTGCGCGTGAACGCGAAGGCGAAGGCGTACGCAAAGCAGTCGCGCTTCGCCGGGTCCGCTCGGGAAGCGCGCGGCGCCATACTGAAATGCCTAGTGCAGGGGCCGCGCGATGCGCAATTCCTTGTCTGCATCCTCGGGGACGATAGGGAGGTTCAGGTGAAAAGCCAGCTAGCGTCGCTCACCAAAGAAGGCCTTATCGAGCTTTCGGGCGGGAAATTCAGGCTGCCGGTTCGATAATCTTCTTAAGATTGATTCGTATTGGCTGCGTTTTACGCAGGCCTCTTTCGTCGAGCTTGAAAATAAGGAATGAAAGGCCGCCACGCACTTCGGGCAGAATCTCGTAATTGCCCGGATTGGCTACAACGTCTTGGTATAGCGAAGCGTCGGTCTCTTCTGCAGGCCGATAGTTCCATTTATAAAGCCACTTGAGAACATCAAGCTGGCTCACACCCGCGACCATGGTAACGGGCGCACGAAGCTCAGTCGCCACTTGCCGTACCCAATCCTCTGCCTGATGCAAGAGTCTGCTTCCTACGCCCATATTACGCTCGAACGGAGGATTTACCTTGCGATCATAGACGTTCACCTCGTTCGGCCCCACAAGAGTGAGAGTGATTGTCGCTACCTGTGTCTCTTCTTTCTGGTCAGAAAGCACTGTCATATACCTGAAATATATCTGGTCGTAGACATCAGGGTGCGGAGCCTTGTAAAAATCAACCAGCAAGGTCACCTCTCCGACGCCCGGCAGGAATTCTTTTCGCTCGGCGCATCGGAAGAATTTCACCGCTCCGGCTTCGAATGAGACGGGTTTTCCTAAAGCGAGCGTACCTGCCAAGTATTCTTTCGCGAGAGCAGTCGGCAGCGATTCTGTCGAAATCTCAGGAACTTTCTCCTTGCCACCAGCTTCGTCTCCCATACGGACCTGAGTATAACTCGAAAATGGCTTCTGGACAGGATGTGGTACTCTCTACGCATGGAAAAAAAGAATCTCATACCGATTATCGTCGTAGCCGCAATTGTCGTGCTCGGCGGCGCTGCGCTCTGGTACTCGATGAATCGTTCGGCTTCTGATACGACCGCGCCCGAAATAGCGCCGGTGCCAGTGCTTTCGACTACGTCTGACGCCGGAGCTCCGAGCGCCGCTGTTCCTGGCAAGGCCACGCTCCCGGACGCGCCGCCGAATCTCCCGGCCGGGTCTATCGTCACCGGCAGAACGGTATGGCAGGGCAAGACCGCGGATAACTGGAAGATAGCGTTCAGCGTGGCTTCCGGATGGAAGCTCCAGACGCTGAGCGTGAAGGGCAGTACCGATATCGCTCAAATAACGGGCGGGGACGATACGACCACCTACTTCGTGAGCCGTAACATCCGCATCAATGAGCCGTCGGGCCTCACGTACTCGACGAAGAAAATCACGGTGGCCGGCAAGAGCATCCTCGCGCATGTCTACGACAAGCCGAACGCGACGAGCGCATTCTACGAGTACTTCACGTTGCCGGTAGCGGGCGACACCTACTACTTCCGCCTCGAGAGCAAAGCGGCGTCTACAAAAGTCGCAGACGACTTCATAAGCCTCGTCGTCATCAAATAGCCGCGCTTCGCCATTAAAAAATGGCCCTGCGGGTGAGGCAGGGCCGGGGAAGGTACGATCGCGGACCGTCTAGGCTGTCGCCGGGGCGAGAATCCTGTCGGAGGCCGCTTCAGCATCCGGAGTCGTCATTGCCGCTTCCGCGACGCCGGCGAACATCTCTGCAACGATTTGGGCTGGAAGCGTGAACTCGGCCTGGTAGCCGCGCGCATGTATCTGCCGCATCGGAACGCCAGCCATCAAGTCAAAGACCTTGCTGCCTTCGACACAGTAGATGCTGAACGTGTAGAAGAGACCGTCGGGGGACCGTGCGACTTTCGCCGCGCGATTGTCAGGTTCTTCTACGACTGGTGCGTTTGTCATCAAGGAACTCCTTCTTCTGCCCTATGCACGAGATACTACGCGCGCACTGGATAAACGCAAACCGCCGCCTGTGAGGGCGGCGGTTTGCCACATGGAGTTGTCTTATTAGACTCCTATGAGCACCGGGATGACCATCGGCGCCTTGTTCGTCCTCGAGAAGAGATAGCCCGCCATGGTGTCGGTGAGCTGGTTCTTCACGTAGTCGAGGTCGACCGGGTTCATGCCGTGGGTGGAATCCTCGACGGTCTTCTTGATGAGAAGACGCGCCTGGTTCAGAAGCTCCTGGCTCTCGCGCAGATACACGAAGCCGCGGGAAATGATGTCCGGAGACTTGCGGAGCTTGCCGGTCTTCAGGTTCACCGTGGCGATGATGACGAACATGCCGTCCTTTGCGAGCGCCTGGCGATCGCGGATGACCACTTCCTGCATGTCGCCGATAGCGAAGCCGTCGACTACGAGCGGGGAATTCGGCACGCGGTCCTTGTGGACGAACATGGTCTTGCCCTCGATGAGGTCGATGACCGTGCCGTTGTCTGCCAAGACGATGGTGTCGCGCGGACGTCCTGCCTGCTCGACCGCCTTCGCGTGGCAGCTCGTCATCGAGTAGTAGCCGTAGGCGGGCATGAAGAACTTCGCGTTCACCTGCTTGTTAATCCAGACCAATTCGCCCGTGTTGCCGTGACCGGTCGAGTGCACGTCCGACGAGCGGTAATGGATGAGGGAGACGCCGTTTCGGTAGAGGTTGTCTTTCAGCTTCTGCACATTTATCTCGTTTCCGGGAATCACCGACGATGAGAGGACGACGGTATCGCGCGAGGAGAGCGTGATGTTTTTGTGCTGCTTGGTCGCGATGCGCATCAGCGCGGCGAATTCCTCGCCCTGCGCGCCGGTCGCAAGTATTACTACCTTGTCCGGGGGGTAGTCGCCGATTTCCTGGGCAGGGATGAGCGTATCCTTCTTGATGGAGAGGAGTCCGGTCTTCTGCGCTATCTCGAGGTTCGTCTTTATGGAGCGGCCTTCCGTGACGATTTTCTTCCCGAGCTTCTCGGCGGTCTCGATGATGTGAATCATGCGTTCGAACTGGGACGCAAAGGTGCCGATGATGAGACGTCCGGATACGCTCTTCACTATCTCCTCCAAGGTCTCGTGCACCTTGCGTTCCGGGATAGAGAAGCCGTCCTTCTCGGCGTTCGTCGAGTCGGCGATGAACATGAGGTTGTTGTCGCGGCCGAGCTCGCCCC
>CAYWQN010000022.1:0-14481 GCA_964460875.1 uncultured Candidatus Saccharibacteria bacterium
TGTTCCGCGTGGGCGAGGAAGACGGCGAATTCTTCGCGAAGCAGTTCGCGCCGGTCTTCCAAGCGCTCGACTTCGTGAACATCGAGAACTACAACGCTTACATCCGCATACTCGCAAACGGCGTGCCGCAGAAGCCGTTCAATATGAAGAGCCTTCCTCCCGTGAAAGGAAACCCTGAGCAGATAGACGACCTTCGCGAGCTCTCCTATCTCACGTACGGCCGCGACCGTGGGGAAGTAGAGTCCCTTATCCGCAGCCGCTATCTTTCCTAAAGTTCGAATCCCAGACAGCCAATATCCTTTCGATATCTTTGTGTTATAAGTTAGGTGTCCACCGGACTTGGAAAGGAGTGATATTTCCATGTTGAAGTTCGGAGACGGAAGCTCGGCAGATTGCTGGCCCGACGGAGATGGTGCTTGGCCTGATGGCGAAGCCGTCGACGGCGGAACGGTCCTGTGAGCCGCGGGGGCGGAGCTGTCTACTCAGACGGCCCCGCCCCTTGCTCGTTCCAAGGCATAAAAAGTTCCTCAATCGTCCCAAACAGCCACCAAAAACTGTATAATCTTGCAATGCTTGATATCCCTTCATTTTTTAAAAACTCAAAGACAGTTTGGACATCCGAAAATTTCCAGAATCTATTTCTTGGTAATTACGTAAAGGCTAGCCATTCAGCTCAGGTCATTGATTCTGCAAATTTGCAGGATCTGAAACAAGCACAGACCGAGAATCTGGTTTTCAAAGATGCGGATAGTTTCCTAGAGCAGTTAGCGCTCTTGATTCAAGACCAGATTGACGGGAAGGAAGGAGGGCTTCTTAACGACAGCTCCGCTAATTACTTTTTCGTACAAGGTAAAGATGGCAAGCTTTACTCAGTTTTAGTTAGGTGGGAGTCTGCCCAAGGACTTTGGCGTTGCGGAGCATATCTCCAAGAGGAATTAAAATTGCCCAATCTCAAGGTATTCTTTCCAGCCTAGAGCCGTTCCATAATCGTCCCAGACAACAAACAAAAACGGAGAGGATTACCCCTCTCCGTTTTGCATTTACTAGCGGCCGAGACTTCCAAGAAGGAGAGTCAGGACGCCAGCGGCGTCGTTTTCTTTTTGACGTGCGTACTCCGCGTCGATGTGCGCTCGTATCATTCTTGCGATTTCTTGGACGATAGCAGGGCGTTGGTAGGAAGGAGGGTGGTTTTGCCCCTTCGTCCATCGCCCCACTGCCGCGGGAGAAACAGCTAATCTACGGGCGAGCATCGCTTTTGAAACGCCGACATCGTCGATGGAAGCTTGCATAAGCCTTACAAAGCCCGTGTCATCCACCTTTACTGCCTCGAGCATCTCAGGCATCTCAAGGGCTTCGCAAAAGTACACCAGCGAAAGAAAGCGAGTTTCCTGCAGTACTACGAGTTCCCGAAGGTTTTCGGGGTCACTCCGTATTTGAAATCGAGGCCGTCCCATAATTGGCCCTCCTTTCGTACACAGACCGTATCATTTGTCATACAAAAATTCCATATCGTCCCAGACAGCCATACTGGGCCGTATTTCGGCTATCCCCCAGAAAGTTTTGGTATTTCGGGGTCCCCATTCCTATGGGGGAGGCGAATGGCAGAAATAGACGGTGCAGGTGCATCAACAAGCCCTAGATTTCTGGTAAATGAGGCTGGTATACTGGCAGCAATGAATAAAAACGAACCAATGAACGTAACGGCAAACGGCATCGCTATCGCGCTCGCAGTAGTCATCGCTCTGGGCTTTCTGTTCTTCGGCTCGGCTCTATTCGCCCCGTTCGAGTCAGCGTCAGATGCAGCGCCCGTCGTTGCCTCCTCCACGCTTCCGGACACCACTACAAATCAAGGAACTTCTATGATCACGGATACGGTTGTCGGAACGGGCGCTGAAGCGGTCCCGGGAAAGCAGGTTACGGTCAATTACGTCGGCATGCTCGAGAACGGCCAGGTGTTCGACGCCTCGGCAAATCACGGGCAGCCGTTCACATTCACGCTCGGCGTCGGTCAGGTCATCGCAGGATGGGACGAAGGCGTTGCAGGCATGAAGGTTGGCGGCAAGCGCCACCTCGTCATCCCAGCTGATAAGGCGTACGGCGCGCAGGCGGTTGGTTCTATTCCCGCTAACTCAACGCTTATTTTCGATGTTGAATTGGTTGCAGTTCAGTGATTGTCTAGCAAAAAGCGCTTAAGCGAGGTACAACGGAGCGTATGAACGCTCCGTTGTCGTTTACCATCCATGCAAGAGACGGCGCAGCGCGCGCCGGTACCTTGGTGACTCCGCACGGCGTCATCGAAACGCCTGCGTTCGTCCCGGTGGGCACCAAGGCGAACGTGAAAGGTGTGCTGCCGGACGCTCTGAAAGCGCTCGGCGCCCAGGTCGTTCTTGCCAATACCTACCACCTCTATCTCCAGCCAGGAGAAAGCATCGTCAAAAGCGCTGGAGGCGTAGGAAAATTTATGAACTGGGCAGGTCCCACCATGACGGACTCCGGCGGTTTCCAGGTCTTCTCGCTCGGTGCGGCGTTCGGGCGCACCATATCGAAAATCGCGAAAGGCGAAGAAGCGCCGCGCGAGCACGGCGTAGCCGTATTTGACGAGGATGTCGCGAGCCAGCACGGCCAGCTCGCCATCATCGATGACGAAGGCGTAACCTTCACGTCGCATCATGACGGCTCATTGCACCGCTTCACGCCGGAACGCTCCGTGGAAATACAGCATGCCTTGGGCGCCGACATGTTCTTTGCGTTCGATGAATGCACGGCGCCCACCGAGCCGTACGAGTACCAGAAAGAAGCGATGTACCGCACGCACCGCTGGGCGGAGCGCTCGCTTGCCGCGCATCGCCAGAACCTCGCGGCGAATAAAGTGCAGGGCATATTCGGCATCGTGCAGGGCGGCCGCCACCTCGATTTGCGCAAAGAAAGCGCCGAAACTATCGCATCCATGGATTTCGACGGGTTCGGCATCGGCGGCTCTTTCAGTAAAGAGGATATGAACGGCGCTTTGCAAGCAGCCATCCCCGAGCTCCCAGAAGGAAAGCCGCGCCACTTCCTCGGAATAGGGGAGCCCACAGATGTTCTGACCGGCATCGAAGAAGGCATGGACCTCTTCGATTGCGTAGCGGCCACCCGCATCGGCCGCCACGGCTCCATCTATACGCGCCGCGGCATCCGACACCTCACGAACGGAGAATTCAGGGACGACATGGGGCCTCTGGACCCGGAGACTATCGTGCCCGGCACCGAGGGCTTCAGCCGCGCCTATGTCTCGCATCTGGTGCGCAGCAAGGAAATGCTCGGCTCGGTTATCTGCTCCATGCACAACCTTGGGTTCATCCTGGCTCTCGTTGACGGCGCGCGCGCAGCGCTCCATGAGGGCAGATTCAAGGCCTATAAACAGGAATTCGAGACAGCGTATCGTTCCCGATAATCTGCAACGTTCGATTGACTTAAAGTAATCTGTGGTGTAATTTGCATATACCGTCCATGCGGACGTCGGGACTCGCAAGGGTCTCACTGCACCAACGAGGGGAATGTCATGGAAACGAATGAGCGGCCGGCGTTGCTGACGCAGGCCATCATGGTCACCGAAACCTTCAGTCTTCCGTTCATCGACGAACGCGAAGCAGGGCTCGGCGACTATCTCAAGCGTCAAAGTGCGCGGCTCCTGAGCGACCCACGCTTCGGCAGTCCGCTTCTCACCTACACCACCCCGATCGCGGAATTCCTGCGCGTTCACGGCGACGGCATCCTTGTCCGCCGTCTCCTCGACACGCATTCGGACGCAATCACGCGGCTCTATGACCAGATCCCAGCCCGGTCAGAGTCTCGTGATGAGCTCCGGACCGCGGCATAAGCGGTTCTGGTCAGGAATGCGGCACCCCCGTATTCCTGACCAAGCCTCTTCCGAACTGTCCAAGCGAACGCTTGGGCATTTTTATTTACATCAGAACACTTGACCGAAAAATGTCCATATTGTAGGGTGCTTCAATCGACGGCAGGTGCCGTAGGTAAGGCCTAGAAATAGGCTTTTGCTTGATATGAGGTTGAAATGTCGAAAAGCCCGAAACTCGTTCTGATTCAAGCCACTGCCATCTTGTCGCTCGCCGGCATCGAAAGCGCCGGCAAGTCGCCCGAATTGACGAAGGCTATCGCGTCGTTCGGCGCCGATCACGTCTCCGACTACGAGGCCGACGAGGTGTACAACGACCAGCTGAAGTTCGACAACGGCCCGGCGACGCTGCTCTCGCAGAAGCTTGCGAGCGGCGACTACGACGACGAAGTCAACACGATCGTCTCCGAGCACGAATCGGTCATCATGACGAACCTCGCGCCGGCGGTCGAGAAGATCCGACAGATCCTGAACGTGAAGGACTAGGCGCGCGCCAAACGGGAGGGGGCGGGCTCCGGCTCGCCCCCGACCAGCCTCATATCACGATATGTCCTCTCAAAGCGCCTGACCCATGGTCCGGCGTTTTTTAATTTGCATACCGGTTGATAAGCTCGCATATGAGTGGTAATTTCCACGAGCTTCCAAGGAAGACCTTGGAATGCTTGTTTTACGGAGTTACTAGATGTCTAGTCCTGCAAGCGCTGCTGCCGAACGCGACGAAACGGAAACGCTCGACGCCAAAGAAGTCATAGCCAAGCAGCTTGAAGCAATTCTCGCCAAGCCCATGGAGCTTGGCACGAAGCTTTATGATGCAATCGGCTTTCTTTCAATCGAAGGCATTTCCGAACTCGCACCAAATCTCGGCTACGCGCTCAGCGAAATGGAGTCGGGAAGATGGGGGCAGTGCTTTGCGCACCTTGTGTGCACAAATGAAGAGCGCGTGAAGCACTACGCCGAAGCGCTCACCCTCAGTGAAGCCATCGGCGCCGTGATGTCCGACTTCGCTGAATTGCTGGACCTTCTCATTGATTCGGAAAATGAGATCGAGAAGGTGTGGGCGGCGACGCAGCGTGCCAAAGATCCCGAATGGAAGCCCCAGCCGCAAGGCGAAGGCGCCGTCGCGACCTAATAACTAACCTCCAGACTGTAACAAGCGAGAGACGCGGCGGCCGAGTAATCGACGCCGCGTTTTGCTATCAATTTGGTATAATGGCTTGCTTTCACCATGTCTGCAGGATTCAAGCTCCATCTCCCGTTCGAGCCAGCCGGCGACCAGCCGGAGGCAATCAAAGCGCTCTCAAAAGGCGTCGCGGACGGCCTTATGCATCAGACCCTGCTTGGTGCGACCGGGACAGGGAAGACGTTCACCATAGCGAACGTAATCAATAACGCGCAGAAGACGACGCTCGTGCTCGCCCACAACAAGACGCTCGCCGCGCAGCTCGCGCAGGAGTATAGAGAATTCTTTCCTGAGAACGCCGTCCATTACTTTGTCTCCTATTACGACTACTACCAGCCGGAAGCGTATATATCGCACTCCGATACCTACATCGAGAAAGAGGCGCAGATAAACGCAGAAATTGACCGGCTACGGCATGCGGCCACCCAGGCGCTCCTGACCCGAAAAGACGTCATCATCGTCGCCTCCGTGTCCGCCATCTACGGCCTCGGCTCCCCTGCCCAGTACGAAAAATTTCATGTGAAGCTCCAGAAAGGCGCGGAAGAGAATCGCGCCGCCCTCATTAGGAAGCTCATCGGCATCTATTTTGAGCGCACGCCCGCGGATCTTGAGCCAGGGAAAATTCGCGCGGTAGGGAATGCGCTCGAATTCATGCCGGTCAACGAACGCACCATCTACCGCGTCACGTTCGACGGCACGGTCATCGATTCCATACAGCAGCTCGACCCGGTCTCGCGGGCCCTGGTCGCGGAGCCTGATACGGCGTTCATCTTCCCGGCAAAGCACTTCGTCACGTCAGACCACGAGCGCGACCGCGCTCTCGAAGACATCAAGCTCGAGCTCGATGAGACTTTGGCGAAGTTCAAGCGCGAAGAAAAACTGCTCGAGGCGGAGCGCATCAAGCGCCGCACGATGCACGATATCGCGCTCATAAAGGAAATCGGATATACGAGCGGCATCGAGAACTATTCCCGGCATTTCGACGGCCGCGAGGCAGGAGAGCCGCCGCACACGCTTCTCTCATACTTCCCGCATAAAAAAGACGGTTCTGCGGACTTCCTGACGGTCATCGATGAATCGCACGTGACGGTCTCTCAGATAGGCGGCATGTTCGCAGGAGACCGCTCGCGCAAGGACAACCTCGTCGATTTCGGATTCCGTCTGCCCTCGGCGCGCGATAACCGCCCGCTCACCTTCGAGGAATTCGCTGAGCGCGTCGGCCAGACCATATACACCTCGGCAACTCCCGCGGCATATGAGCGCGAGCACTCCGTGCCTCCCCATGGCCAGATAGTGGAGCAGATCATCCGCCCGACCGGCCTTATAGACCCCGAGCTCGTCATACGCCCAATAAATGAGAAAGGCGAATACAAGGGCCAGGTCGCCGACTTCATCGACGAATCGATAAAGACGATACAGGGCGGTGGACGCGTCATTGCGACGACCCTCACCAAGCAGATGGCGGAAGATCTCGCGGAATTCCTGAAGCAGCGAAAGATAAAGGCCGAGTACCTGCATTCCGATATAAAGACCATCGATCGCATCGATATCCTCACGAACTTCCGCAAAGGGAACTTCGATATCCTGGTCGGCGTGAACCTGCTTCGCGAAGGGCTCGATCTTCCGGAAGTGGAATTGGTCGGCATTCTCGACGCAGACAAGGAAGGATTCCTGCGCTCGGAAACATCCCTCATTCAGACCATAGGGCGCGCAGCGCGCAACGTCTTGGGCCGCGTTATCCTCTATGCGGACGTAATGACTGGTTCCTTGACCCGCGCTATCGAAGAGACGAATCGCCGCCGCGCCATACAGCTTGCCTACAACGAGAAGCACGGCATTACGCCGCAGACTATCCGCAAGGAAATCAAAGACATCGCGGAGAGCATGCGGAGCGAACACGACAAGACGCTCGGCACGATGCTTTCCTTGGATAAGCGCCTGTTCGAAAAGGATCCGGAGCGGTTCGTGAAGGAACTTCGCGAGCGCATGGGAGAAGCGGTAGAAGCGCTGGACTTCGAGACTGCTGCGCTTATCCGCGACGAGCTGTATGCGTTGGAAGGAAACGGTCCGAAAAAGAAGCCGGAACGAAAGAAAAAGCGTTTTAGCTCCTAACATGCTCACTTGCCGAATGACTATCACTCGGACGAAACGCCTTCGTTTGCGTCATTCGCCGTTCGCTTCCCCATAGGAATGGGGACCCCATAAATTCAAAGCATGAGAATGCTACTATTCACAAATGAGTTTTCGAACGCTCCTTGGCGTGAGCCTTATCGTCGCCGTCGCAGTCGCGATGGCGGTCATTCTGCTCACCATTCTCTATCTACGCGGCAGCATTAGCGACCTTCTGCCGCATGAGCTCGCGCTTGAAGTCGATGCGTCATTGGTGCGGCTGTTCGCGCTCCAGGCAGCGATCCTGTTTGTGCTTGCGGTGACTCTTGCTACCGGCATATTCCTCGTCGTTGGCTCATTGTTTGCAAAACCGATGAAGGCACTCTCGTCTGCCATGGATGCTTATGCGGCAGACGGTTCGCGCATGGTCATCGATGATGTCGACGATGCGCCGAAAGAAGTGAAAGCGCTTGCGATTTCCTTCCAGGGTCTCATCGATAAGGTGGAGGAGTCTCATAAGCATGATACGGACATCTCCCGGGTCAAATCAGACTTCATCTCAACTGCCGCGCACCAGTTCCGCACGCCGCTTACCGGGATCCGCTGGGCCCTTGAGGCGCTCGAAAAAGAAGAACTTACGGAAAGCCAGAAAGCGCTCGTTTCAAGCGCAGTGGGAAAGTCCAAAGATCTCGTCGCTATCGTCGGAACGCTTCTCGATATTTCCGCTATCGAGTCAGGAAAGTACAAGTACACGTTCGTCGCCACCGATGTCGATGCTTTGGTGCGTGATATCGTGGGCAGCTTTGAACCGCTTGCCCAGAAGAGCCAGATCTCGCTTTTCTATGCGCCGACTGAAGGGGTAGTGCTTCCTGCCGCAAAAGCGGACCAAGACCGCGTTAAATGGGTGCTCAATAACCTCGTTGAGAATGCCATTCTCTACACGCCTGCCGGCGGCACTGTGCGCGTCTCAACCGAAGCGGGAGGCGGACGCGTGTATGTGCGCGTGAAGGATACAGGCATCGGCATTCCGGGCGAGGATAGGGCGAACATCTTTGAGCGCTTTTACCGCGCCCAGAACGCGATAACGGTGAAGAATCAGGGCAACGGCCTGGGCCTCTACATAGCGCGCACCATCGCGACCGACCATGGCGGAGACCTGAATTTCGCCGCGAATACCGAGGGCCCGGGGACGACCTTCACCCTCTCCTTGCCGTTGGCATAGCTCCATTACCCGAAGACTTGCGCTCAAGCTATCCGCCCTCGCTTTCGTCTTCGGCCTGTCGCTACCCCATCAGAATGGGGACCCCTTTTAGATACAGGGTCCATGGTATTCTTCTCGTATGAATGAGACCAAATTCATCCTCGTCGTAGAAGACGACCCGATCCTCAAGAACCTCCTCGGCCACACGTTCGCCGGTAAGTACCAGACGCTCTACGCTTCAGACGGAAACGAAGCCCTCGCCCTCTTCGAAGCGAATAAGCCAGCGCTGGTCCTCCTCGACCTCATGCTGCCTACCATGGACGGGTTCGCCGTCCTCGAGACCATAAAGAAGCGTACGGACGCCCTGAAGGACGTCCCGGTCATCGTGGTCTCTAACCTCGGCCAAGACAAGGATAAAGAACGCGCGAAATCGCTCGGTGCCGCCGACTACCTAGTGAAGGCGGAAGTCTCCGTGGAAGAGATCGTGAACAAGATAGAGACGATGCTCGGGACGATAAATCCAACGGCATAGGAGCCCATGCGAGAAGGGATTGATAAGTTCTTGAAACGGTTGCGAAATGGGCCGGAACCGGAACCTGACGCAAAATCCCTCGTAGATGCCGCACATCATGATGCGGACCCTACCACCTTTTCGCCGCTCCCCTTGCGCAATCTGCAGCCCCTCCACGGGCGCCATAATACCCATCAGTACAAGGTCGTAGCAGAGGCCGACAGTCCCGATCAGCCATATATCGATATCGGTGATAAATATCCGATGGGATGGGGCATACCAGGGGCGGGCAATAAATTTTTTATGGAGAGACCGAACGCAGCGACCGAGCGCGCGGTCGCCCTCATGGTGAAAGGCATCATAAACGTGTCAGACATAGTGCAGGGCAGGCGCAAAAAGGAGTTCTACTCGAAGGTCATGCCAATAGAAAAAATTGAGAGCACCGCTTCTCCGGAAGAGGCAGATGCAGACGTCATGATTTTCCAGCGCATATTTTCTGATATGGACCACTATGGGGGCGTCATGGGCGGCTCTAAATCGCCCCACAACATCGAGTACGACAAGGAGGGGCGCATGGCTCATTTTGATTTTTCGCGAGCCAAGTTTCTTTTCTTCGAGCACGATGATCCGCGAATCGAGCTGAACATGTCAGGGCCGTTCGTTCTTTCGGAAGCGGCGCAGTTGATTCTTTCAAAGAAGATAGACCTGCTGCTGGAGCGAGTACAGGGCGCAGATGGTCGACGCTTTTTGGAAGCTGTACTGAAGAATGTAGGACAGCCGGTGTTCTCGCTTTTTAAACCGATTTCCGACGAGATGCGTGCTAGTCGAGACCCCATAGGCCTCTTGCAGGAGACACTTGTCTCGCGTCTTGAAAAAATGAAAGCTGAATTAAACGAAGAGGGTGAAAAAGGTGTGTAGTCGCCGGGGAAAGAGCGATTTGCTATACTGCATGATATGACCTGTCCCGCCACGGACAGGAACTCTCATATCAATGTCAAAAGCCAAGAAAACAGAGAAATCAGACGGTGCGCACACGCAATACGTGGGCGACGACTGGATTGAGGTGAAAGGTGCTCGCACCCATAACCTCAAGAACATCAATGTCGACCTGCCGCGCGGCACGATGACCGTTATCACCGGCCTTTCAGGGTCGGGGAAGTCGTCGCTTGCGTTCGATACGATTTTCGCCGAAGGGCAGCGCCGCTACGTCGAATCCCTTTCCGCCTACGCTCGCCAATTCTTGAACCAGATGCAGAAGCCCGACGTGGATGAGATTCGCGGGCTCTCGCCTGCCATTTCCATAGACCAGAAGTCTCGCTCCAATAACCCGCGCTCTACGGTGGCGACCGTAACCGAGATTTACGATTATCTGCGTGTCCTCTACGCGCGGGCCGGCCAGCCGTACTGCATCCATCACGATGTGCCCATCCAGAAGCTCTCCAAGGAAGAGATGATCCGGCTCATCATGGACCGCATCCAGAAGCGCTCGAAGAGCGCGGAACACTCCATGGAGGTGAAGGGTGTCGTCGTCGATAAGACAGCAGTGGCCATCTATGCGCCGGTCGTCGTCGGCCGCAAAGGCGAGTACTATCAGCTCCTGTACGACCTTCTGGGCAAAGGCTATGAGAAAGCCGTCATAGACGGCAAGGTGCACGGCCTTCGCGAGAAGGTGACGCTCGATCGCAATAAGCGTCATGATATCGACGCTCTGGTAGACAGCATCTTCGTATCCGAGTTCATGCGCACCCCTGATGCTGCCCGTGAACGCCTCTCTGAAGCGCTCGAGCTCGCGCTGAAGGAGAGCGACGGCCTGGTAAAGATAGGGCATGCGGACGGCACGACTGAGACCCTCTCCGCGCGTTTCATCTGCCCTGAGGACGGCGCATCGTTCCCGGAAGTAGAGCCGCGCCTTTTTTCCTTCAATAGCCCGTACGGTGCGTGCCCTACCTGTAATGGCCTCGGCACGGAATCATTGTTCTCAGACGAGATCTGCCCGGTCTGCGAAGGAAAACGCCTTCGCCCTGAAGCGCTCCGCGTGTATCTGAAAGGAAAGTCGGAGAAGGGCCTCGGCAGGAACGTAGTGGACATCACCGATATGTCCATTCGCGAAGCAAAAACGTTCATGGATGACCTTCATCTCTCGGAGATGAAAGCGGAAATCGCCTTCCCAATCATCCGCGAAATCACCTCACGTCTCGATTTCATGCTGAACGTTGGGCTCGACTACCTGACTCTGAACCGTTCTGCAGCAACGCTTTCCGGAGGAGAAGCGCAGCGTATTCGGCTCGCCTCCCAGCTCGGCACCGGCCTTGTAGGCGCTCTTTACGTGCTCGACGAGCCCACTATCGGCCTCCACCAGCGCGATAACGACCGTCTCATCAAGACACTGCTCGTATTGAAAGAACTTGGCAATACCATTCTCGTCGTCGAGCACGATGAGGACACCATCCTCTCCTCGGATTACCTCGTCGACATAGGGCCGGGCGCTGGCGTGCATGGCGGGAACGTTGTCGTCGCAGGGTGGCTCGACGAATTGCTGCGCGCGCCGAAGAACGAATCAGGTTCGCTGACCCTTGATTACTTGCGCGGCGATATGGAAGTGGCTGTCCCCGAAGATCGCCGCACTGGCGAGAAAGGCTCCATCAAGATTAAGGGCGCGACGCTGCATAACCTCAAGAATCAAAACGTAGAGGTGCCGCTTGGGAAACTAGTCGGTATCACCGGCGTCTCCGGCTCAGGGAAGTCCACCTTCCTCTACGACATCCTGCATAAGAACGTTGCAGCACGCTTTAATCGTCGAGAAACGAAGCCGGAACATGTCGCCTCTATTACCGGGACTGAGTACGTTGGCCGCGTTGTTCTCATTGATCAGTCGCCTATCGGCCGTACCCCGCGCTCGAACCCTGCCACCTACACGGGAGCATTTACTCACATCCGCGACCTTTTCTCTGCAACATCTGAGGCGCGTGCGCGCGGCTGGAAGCCAGGGCGCTTCTCCTTCAACGTCGCGGGAGGTCGCTGCGAAGCGTGTCAAGGAAACGGCGTTATTGCCGTGGAGATGCACTTCTTACCGACGGTGTATGTCCAGTGCGACGTATGCGACGGCAAGCGCTTCATGAAAGAAACGCTTGAAGTGACGTATCGCGGCAAGAACATTTATGACGTCCTCCAGATGACGGTAGAAGAAGCAGAAATCTTCTTTAAGGATATTCCGGCAATCTCGGAGCGTCTTGCGTCTTTGAACTCAACCGGCCTTGAGTACCTCACGCTCGGGCAGTCCGCGACGACGCTCTCAGGCGGCGAGGCCCAGCGCGTGAAAATAGCCGCGGAGCTCTACCGCCCGACCACGATGAAAACGCTCTATCTTCTCGACGAGCCGACGGTAGGCCTCCACTACGACGACGTGCGCAAGCTCATCGAGATACTCCAGGAGCTGGTGCGTCGCGGGAACACGGTGGTCGTCATCGAGCACAACCTCGACGTCGTGAAGAGCTGCGACTATCTCATCGACTTCGGTCCGGAAGGCGGTACCGGCGGCGGTAAAGTGATTGCAAAGGGGACTCCGGAAGAGGTTGCTGATACGGAAGGCTCACACACCGGAGAGTATCTTTCTAAACTGCTCCGCAAGAAGAAAAAGAAATAGCGCGGCCCCGAAGGTACCGCGCTATACGATGAACTGGGTTATATCCCGCGAGTGAATCCGCGCGAGACGAAGAGCGTAGCTGCAATACAGAGGCACGCTATGAGGAATGCCTCGTTGCGGACCTTTTCCCAACGTGCGAGGCGGAGCTTAAGTTTTCGCACTTCTTCTTCGCGCCCCTTTTCTTTGGCCATCGGCTCTTCGAGCGTTTCGCTGATTGAAAATATATAGGTCATCGCGATGATTATTACCATTATCGCGATGACGCCTGCGCCGAGCAGTCCGTATGACAGAACCATCAAGAGCATGAGACACCTCGTAAACTTGTCGTCGATGCCAATATCACTTTTCCTGAAGATTTGTCAATCTGCTAGGATACTCATATGGAACGGGCACAATTATTGAAATATGATCTCCCGGATTGCCCCGGCGTGTATCTTTTTACTCGCGGAAAGGGCAGCAAGAAAGAAATTCTGTACGTAGGCAAAGCCACGAGCCTGCGCGACCGCACGCGAAGCTATTTCGACGATGACCTCATAGCGACCCGCGGACCGCGCATCGTCGACATGGTAACGAAAGCGGATGGCATTGCCTACGAGACGGCGCCCACCGTGCTCGAAGCTCTGGTGCGGGAAGCGGCACTCATACGCGAGCATAAGCCGAAGGCAAATGCGATGGGCAAGGACGATAAATCCTTCCTGTATGCCGTCATCACGGACGAGGAGATTCCGCGCGTGCTCGCGATACGCGGCACGGATATCGATTTCAAAAAGAAAGTCATCGCAGGCGCGCCGCCCATAAAGACGCGCGCCATTCATGGGCCGTTCCCCTCCGGGTACCAGCTGCGGGAGGCGCTCCGGCTCATTCGGAAGATCTTCCCGTTCTATGACACGCCGCGGCCCGTAGGCGAGGGTAGCCGCTTCACGCAAGGCAAGGTGGAGTTCAATCGGCAGATAGGGCAGTATCCGCGAGACTTGGACCGGCTTGGGTACCTGCGCTCCATCCGGAACGTTTCCATGTTCCTGTCCGGGCGCGTAAAGACGCTTCGTGCGGATTTGGAAAAGCAGATGAAAGGAGCGGCAAAGGCCGAGCGCTTCGAGGATGCAGCGCTTGCCCGCCAGCAGCTCTTTGCGCTCGATCACGTGCAGGACATCTCTCTCATCCGCGAGGATCGCAAGGAAGAGCAGGATGAGCCTCGTATTGAGGCGTATGATACGGCGCATCTCTCAGGCACGAACGCTATCGGCGTGATGGTAGTCGTCGACAACGGCTTGCCTGACAAGAAGGAATACCGCTCGTTCAACATCCGCGGCGTTCAGAAAAACGACGACATAGCTTCCCTTAAAGAGCTTCTGAATCGCCGGTTCGGCCACTCGGAGTGGCAGTTCCCGCGGGCTATCGTCGTTGACGGCGGCAAGACGCATAAGAAAGCTGCTGAAGAGACTCTAAAGCAGCTTGGTATTGGCATACCGGTAATCGCGGTGGTGAAAGACGAGCGGCATCGGCCACGGGAAGTCATCGGGAGCCTGCGCGCCGGCATACCGGACGCTACTGTGGTGCTCGCCAACTCAGAAGCGCACCGCTTCTCCATCACTCTTCACCGCAAAGCCCGCTCCCGCCCGCTCCGCTTGAAAAAATAACTTGCATATATAACTTCCCGTCAGTTTCTCCGTCAGTTTCCGGGGTGTCTTTCAACCAAATAGCAGAATTGTCGAAGCTGATACAATTTTGTATATCGGGTAAATGAAAAAACGATAAGGTATAAAAGTTGACAGGGAGAACAAAGAGGAGGATAACTCATAGCGGAGGAACGCCATGGATATGAATCCTGTGCAAGAGATGTTGCTCGCGGTGCTCGCGGTCTTCGTCCCGCACTGTCTTGTCGGGTACGTCGGTATCGGACCAGGAGGTGTGAAGCCGTGCGACGCAGATGAGGCGAAAGCCG
>CAYWQN010000023.1:0-9597 GCA_964460875.1 uncultured Candidatus Saccharibacteria bacterium
CTTGTGCGAGTCCCCGTCTATTCCTTTGAGTTTTAATCTTGCGATCGTACTACCCAGGCGGCTCGCTTACCGCGTTAGCTTAGTCCCACAGAGGGTCGATACTCCGTAGAACGAGCGAGCAACGTTTAGGGCTAGGACTACCGGGGTATCTAATCCCGTTCGCTACCCTAGCTTTCGTGTGTGAGCGTCAGATTTGGGCCAGTGCGCTGCCTTCGCCTTTGGTGTTCCCCACGATATCAACGGATTTCACCCCTACACCGTGAGTTCCACGCACCTCTCCTGACCTCTAGTCATGCCGTTTCTCTCGCAGGCCAGAAGTTGAGCTCCTGGATTTAACGAAAGACTAACATGACCGCCTAGACACCCTTTACGCCCAATGATTCCGGATAATGCTTGGGGCCTCTGTATTACCGCTCCTGCTGGCACAGAGTTAGGAGCCCCTTATTCATGTGGTACCGTCAATAATTTCGTCCCACATAAAAGATGTTTACGTGCCGAAGCACTTCGTCCATCACGCGACGTCGCTCCGTCAGGCTTTCGCCCATTGCGGAAGATTCTCGACTGCGGCCTCCCGTAGGAGTATGGGCCGTGTCTCAGTCCCATCGGTGGGGGTCAGCCTCTCAGCTCCCCTAAACGTCGTAGCCTTGGTGAGCCATTACCTCACCAACTAGCTGATATTGCGCAGGCCACTCAGAGAGCGAAAAACCTTTACCCTTGCGGGACTATCGGGAATTACCCAAGCTTTCGCCTGGCTATGCCCGACTCTCCGGTATGTACCTACGTGTTACTACCTCGTCTGCCGGTTGCCTTGCGGCCCCCTTGACTTGCATGCCTTATCCACGTCGCCAGCATTCATCCTGAGCTAGGATCAAACTCTCATTAAGAATAGGCGGAACACAAGAATTCACTTGTTTCCTCCTTACCTTTCTATTTTGGTCTCGATATTAAATTTTCAAGGGACGAGCGAACTGCCCACCGCCCATAAGACGGTGATAGGAAGATACTACCCTCCCCCGCAAAGAGCGTCAAGCGGCGTTTTGACGGCCTACCTAGGCCGTGCTATAGTATTCTTACGTGATTTGAGGATACGAAGGAGCAGACATTGTCGTTAACGGCATTATTCCCCGACACGCCCGGAAAACTGTATATCGAAACGGACGGCGGCCACACAGAAACCCCGCTCATGCTCGGAGACATTATCGCCTTCAAGCCGGAGACCGGAGTCTCGGTCGAACGAACCATCGAAGAAGGAAAGCCTATCCGGCTTCTCTTTCAGTTTCCGGGAAAATCCGAGCACGTCCGTCGGTGGCCGGTTGAGCAAGAGACCATTGAGGAGAACTCAGTAGATCTCCTCATCCTCGACTTCGCGCTCACCCACGGATTCGATATCCACGAAGTGACCGACACTTCGTGGAAAGTCATCGAAAAGACTGCCTGACGTATCAGGCGCCAAGCGCGGAAGCCAGCAATGGCTTCCGCGTTTTCTTTTATGCCGACGGTTATACTCTATATATGAGAGTAGTCGCTATCTCGGGAGGATTCGACCCGATCCATATCGGGCATGTGCGCTATATCAAGGAAAGTCGAGCCTTGGGCGATCGGCTTGTCGTCATTTTGAATAACGACAACTGGCTGCAGAGCAAGAAAGGCTTCGTGTTCATGCCGCAGATGGAGCGAAAAGAGATACTGGAAGCCATGGAGGGCGTCGACGAGGTCGTCATCACCGACCACGCCGAAGGTGAAGAGGACCGGAGCGTAAGCCGAGCACTTATAAGCATCCGTCCGCAGGTATTCGCGAACGGGGGCGACCGGCATCCAGAGGGCGTGCCGGTCCCCGAGGCCGCCGTGTGCGAAGAGCTCGGCATCGAAATGGTCTATAACGTAGGCCAGGGCGGAAAAGTACAGTCGTCCTCAAAGCTCGCCGAACGCATCAAATCGCTTGGACACGGATAAGCGAATACGCCAGGTTGCAGACACCGGCGGGAAGCGTAGAATACGAGGAGCCGTCAAACCTTTGCCTATGCTGCGCCCCAAGCGTGAATATGTCGTTGTGTCCGTAGGCGGGTCTTTGATAGTCCCGGATGGGATCGATGTCTCCTTTTTGAAGAATTTCCGCGAGCTCGTAAATCGCAAAGTGAAAGAAGGGTTTGGATTTTACGTAATCGCCGGCGGCGGCAAGCTTGCGCGCCGCTACCAGGATGCTGCCAAAGAAGTGCGCGGGAACTTATCCTCCGAAGACGCAGACTGGATGGGTATACACGCGACGCGCTTGAACGCGCATCTGTTGCGCACGCTTTTCCTTGAGGATGCTCAGGACCGCATCGTTAAAAACCCGACGCGCTCAGTGAACACGAAGTATCCGGTCATCGTCGGTAGCGGCTGGAAGCCAGGAAACTCGACTGATTACTGCGCCGTCATGGCCGCAAAGAAGCTTGGAGCTAAGAAGTTAGTGAATCTTTCTAATATTGATTACGTATACACAGCAGACCCACGCACGAACCCTGATGCGGTGAAGATAGAACGTTCCAACTGGACAGACTTCCGCAAGCTCATCCCAAAAGACTGGGACCCCGGCCTTTCTTCCCCATTTGATCCGGTAGCGGCAAAAGAAGCAGAAGCCATGAAACTTGAAGTAGCAGTGATTAACGGCGCGAAACTTGAAGAGCTTGAAAACTACATGGATGGGAAACCATTCGTGGGCACGGTGATTGCATAAGAAAAACCGACAACTTTCGTTGCCGGCTTTACTTCCCTTCCCCTGTTTCTAAATCAGCACTCAACGTAGTTGAACTGTTCTCCACAGGAGGAACAAGAATACTTTGTGACTCCGTCGACGTACGCCGAAACGGACTTTCCGTCTTCGCAACAAGGACTTTGCCTACCGACGCGTTCGTCTTTCATTGACGACGTGCGCGGTGCGCTTGGTTCTTGAACGAAGTAGGAAGATGCAGATCGTCTGTCTGACATGGTGTCCTCACGAATGAACAATGTGATCCCGCCGACGCCTGAAACTTGTCGCGGGGAGACCCGCCAAGTTCCATGCATAAGTGTCCGCAGTATCGTGCGCCGCACGCTACTGCTTCCCTTAACGCGAAACCCCTCCTTGCGGAGGGGGCTGATTTGATGAGTGGGGCTAGTTAGCGCGCATCAAAGCAATCCTCTCCGCAGGAGGGATTCGTAAACCAATACGTAAACGCGCTGAACTGATGCATAGAAGCTATGTTAGCCTGGATTCTTGGGTGACGCAAGCTCGTCGAGCGCCGCTGTCGCGTAGGAACGAACACGTTCACGAATATCGTATTTAGGGTCGTCCAGCTCATCTCGAGTAAACCATCGCATATCAGTTTCTTTTTCTCCTATAGCTGGCTGTAAATTTCTTGTCGCGGCAGTAGCAAAGTATTTGAAGACTACGTGTTCGTGCGTCTCATTTATCCGATGCCGGTTAACAAATCGTGGCGGTAACACTTCTCGGTCTCCGTCATTAAATTCGGGTGCACGCTCCCCCACCAATACCACATCGAGACCCGTCTCCTCTTTCACTTCGCGCACCGCAGCTTCTTCAGGGTCTTCATTTAGTTCAATGTGCCCGCCCGGAGCACACCAAAAGTGATACTTCTCATGAAAGCGTAGGAGGACAGCGTCCTGATTCACCACGTAGACATCTGCACCAAAATCTATCTTCTCGTGAATATGCGGCATGATTATTCTCCGTACATCTCTTTACGTATATCCATAAGTTCTGCAATGACGGTTGCGTCAGTAATTCGCGCGAAGCGCGGGAACGTTTTCCCGTCCTTCGCAACCTCTTCCATGAACATGGACAAGGGGCGCACATCAAACATCTTCCCGTTCTTGTATACAAATGCATCGTAGAGGGGACGGTACACGGCGAGATGCCGATCTTCCGGACGGCAATCGTCTTCAGTATGGTGCCCCACTCCCATGAACTCATAGGCGTAATTGTTCACCGGACCTGTCGCGTCGTGCTTGTAGTGATAATAGAAAGCTTTCTCGGGGACGTTCGTAGGGACTGAGTCTTCGTAGGCCATATTATCGGGCAAGCTTCTGGAGCGCCTCTTCTATGCGGACGTGCAGCTCGTCGAGCGTCCCGTCATTCAACACGTGCGCGTCTGCGGCACGGACTGCGCCAGCCAAATCATTGCTGGTCGTTTCGGTCGGGTTGGTCTCCAGCTCTTCGAACGATTTGAACTCCTCGAACGAGACGTTGTCCTTCGCGCTTCCTCGTTTCCAGATGCGCTCGTATCGTACCCGGATATCAGCATCTACGGCGATGACCCTGCCTCCGAGCGACTGAATGAACGCAACTTCCGCAGGACTGTGCTGCGGCTCGATGATGACGTTCTTCCCCGCTTCGACGGATGCGCGGGCCATCTCATATACGGCTTCCATGAGCTTCGTCGGGCCTTCGGCACGATACTCGTTCGCGATGTCATGACGCGCCTTTCGTGTAGGTTCAAGGCCGCGCTTCTTCGCTTCCGTTGCGAGAAACGTATCCGACACTGCGTAATGCTCGTATCGCTTCGACACGAGGTAGTCGACCACCGTCCCCTTCCCCGCGCCCAGGGTGCCGGTGATGCCGAGGATCATGCTATTTCACTTTCTTCTCGAACCGTTCCGCAAGCGGGATGAGGAGCGGCGCCGAGCGGCAGATTGAGGAGAAGGTGCCGGCGAGAACGCCGACCAGCATCACGAGGGCGAAGTTTCGGGTCGCCTCCGCGCCGAAGAAGATGATGGCCAGGAGGGCGAGCGCGACGGTGAGCGCCGTGTTTACGGAGCGGCCCATGGTCTCATCGATGGACTTGCCGATGGTCACCGGGAACTCTTCCTTCACGTTCTTCTCGAGGTTCCATTTGAGATGCTCGCGCACGCGGTCGAATATGATGATGACGTCGTTCACGCAGTAGCCGAGAAGGGCGAGAAGCGCGACGACGAACAATGCGTCCACCTGGGCTCCGGTGAAATGAGCGTAGGCCGCATAAAAGCCGGTAGGCACGATGATATCGATTGCGAGCATAGCGACCACCACAAGGCCGTAGCCCCAGCTTGGAACCGGGCGCGAGACCTTGCGGAACACGAGCGCGATGAAGAGCACGATGAAGAGCACGACCGCGCCGATGGCGTAGAGCGCCTTTATCGCGAGCTCGGAGCCGAGCGACGGACCGATGGAGTTGAAGCGAAGCTCCGTGAGCGCGTAGGCGCCGTTTCCGCTGAGCGCCGCGAGCATCGCGTCGTGCTCGACCGGAGTGAGCGTGTGTGCGCGAAGCGTTATGCCCTTGTCGCCGCTCTCACGGAGCGAAACGTCCTTGAATCCTGCGGAGGCGACCTTCTCTTCGAGGGTCGCGGTAGCCGGACGTTCCGTGGTGTAAGCCACTTCTATCAAGGAGCCTCCCGTGAAGTCGATGGAAAGCGGAAGGCCGAAGAATCCGATCGCGCCGATAGCGGCCACGAGAAGGAGGCCGGTCAGCCAGAAGAAGAACGTGCGGTGTTTTACGATAAACATATTATTTTGTGTGAAGTCCGGCGCTCAAAAGGAACTGCCATGCTCCCGTGCGTTCCTCCGGCAGGATGGCCAGGAGGAAGACTCGCGACATGAATACGGCGGAGACGAGAGAGGTTATGACGCCGAGGCCGAACACGAGGGCGAAGCCCTGGACCAAGGATGTTCCCATCCAGAAGAGGATGATGGACGAGATGATCATTGTGAGGTGCCCGTCGCGTATGGCAGGCCATGCGCGATGGAATCCTATCTTCGCCGCCTCATGCGGACCCTTCCCTCCCCGAAGCTCCTCTTTCATGCGCTCGAAGATGAGCACGTTGGCGTCCACCGCCATGCCTATCGATATGATGAAGCCGGCTATACCCGAGGCGGTGAGCGTTATCGGCATGAACTTGATGAGCGCGACCGTAATGATGCTGTAGATGACAAGCGCGAGTACCGCGATAAATCCTGGAAGGCGGTACCAGATGATCATGAACAGCGCGACGAGCGCGAAGCCGATCAACGCAGCGTGGAGGCCCTGCTGGTACGCAACGCCGCCCAAAGTGGGGCCGACTGCGCTTGAAGAGACGAGCTCGATAGGCACCGGAAGCGCCCCGAAGTTCAGGTTCTGGACGACGTCGCGGCCTTCTTTCGGCGTGAAGGAGCCAGTGATGGTTGCGGTGCCGCCTGGGATAGGCTCATTAATCACCGGCGAGGAGATCACCTCGCCATCAAGGAAGATGGCGAGCTGCTTCTTCACGTTCTCGGTCGTTATCTTTTCGAAAATCTTTGCGCCTTCCTCGGTGAAATGGAGGACGATGATGGGCTGGTTGGCGAGCGAGCTTCCCTGTCCGCTGCCGAACTGGAGCTCAGCGTTCTTCAGGTAGCGGCCCGTGAGCTCGGTGGCGACATAGTTCTGCGACACATCCACCGTCGTCTTGCCGTCAACGGTCGTCGGCGTCGCTTCGTTTTTGACGAGCTTGAACTCGAGAAGCGGCGTCTTTCCGAGCGCATCCACCGCGGCTTTGACATCGGTCACGCCCGGGAGCTCGACGAGGAGGCGATCTTCCACCTCGCCCGCAACCGCGCTCGACTTCTCAAGCTGAACCAGGGGTTCTGCGACGCCGAAGACGTTCACGCGCTTCTCGATGACTTCGCGCAAGGAATTCAAGGCGCCCTGCTTATCGGTAGTGACGTTCGCGGTGTCCGCCTTATAGACGAGCTCGGTGCCGCCTGCCAGGTCAAGGCCGAGCTTCACGCGATGCGGGTCCGTGGGGCCGTTCGTGGTAACGACGGCATAGGTGAGCGCTCCCGCGATGATAAGGATGACGAGCGATGATATAAAACGCATGATTGCCAAGTGTACGCCTTCCAGGGCCTTATGCCAAACCCTTGCTTTTCTCTACTAAACGAGCCGTATTGCTAAAAAGGCAGGATACGGCCACGGGCCCGACCCCGCCCGGGACCGGCGTGAATACCGATGCCTTATGTGCCGCAGCAGGGTCGATGTCCCCTACAACTGCGCCCTTGGCCCCCGAGGTGCCCGCATCGATGAGGACGACGCCATCTTTGACCATCTCGGGCTTTATGATGTGCGTCTTTCCCGCTCCTGAGACGATGATGTCAGCATCCTTGTACAAAACTTCCGGATTCGGAGTATCGCGATGCACGACAGAGACATCCGCCCCGAGTCGAGCAAGCAGCGTGGCGCAAGGCTTCCCGACGAGCTGACCGCGACCCACGACGACGACGCGCTTTCCGCGGACCTCGACGCCTGTGCGCGCAAGAATTTCCGCAACTCCGGCCGCAACGGGCGGCACGAGCGCTCCAGCTACGTCCTCGTCGAAACGCGCATACGCTTCGTCTGAAAGCACATCGGCGTCCTTGTCGATAGGTATCGCATTCAGGATGCGCGGCAGATCAAGCGTCTCGGGTATCGGCAGCTGGACGATGACGGCGTCTGCGCCCGGGGCATGTATTGCGTCTATGATTGCTGCTTCATCAGCGTCGTCTGCAAGCCGCACGACCTCGAGATGCATGCCACCTTCTTCGGCCCGCTGTTCCTTAATACGCAGGTAGGACGTGGTCGCGACCGAAGGCTGCACGGTAATAGCACGCACCACCGGCTTATGTGGAGCGACTTTTTCTCGAACCTCTGCGAGTATCGCAGACGCTATTTTTCTTCCATCGGCGATCATATGCCGTACTCCGCTTTAAGCTCCGCAATGCCGTCCTCAAGCCGCACGGACGGCTCCCATCCGAGAAGCTCTTTCGCTTTCTCGATAGCGCCGAACGTGTCTGCGGCGTCTGCAGGGCGCTTGGGCACATATTCTTTCGCGCCGCCCATGAGGTCGACGAGCGCATTTATCGAAACGTTTCTTCCTGCCGCTATATTGATGACTTCCCCATTACCGACGGTATCGCGCTCCATCGCGAGCATGAGTGCACGCACTGTGTCAGCAACATGAGTGAAGTCCCGCGTCTGTTCGCCGTCGCCGGTTATCGGGCAGGGCTTCCCCTCCGCAACGCATTGGAGGAATTTCGGCACGGCGAGCGCATACCCGCCGTCGGGCCGCATCTTCGGGCCGTACACGCTGAAGAAGCGGAGCGAGACGGTCGATAGGCCGTAATTTTCCGAGAAGAGCCGCGCATATTCCTCGCCCACGAGCTTCTGGAATGAGTAGAGGGATTTTGGCGCGGGCCACATGTCTTCGGTAAACGGCAGCACGGGCTGATCGCCATAGGAAGAGCTTGAGGCGGCGTATATCACGCGGCGCGCTTTCCCGTCGCGCGCTGCCATGAGTACCGAGAACGTGCCATCGATGTTCGCGCGATGACTCTCGACCGGATGGTCAAATGAAAACGGCACGCGAGGCAGCGCAGCGAGGTGGAACACCGCGTGCGCATCGGTGACTATCGGAAGCATCGCTGCTGTCTCGAGGATATCGAGCTCATGGAACACGGCGCCGTCGGGCACGTCTTCTTGTCGCCCGTTCGCGAGATTATCCACGGCATGCACTTCATACCCCTCGGCGAGAAGCGCGGCGCACAAATGCGAACCGATGAATCCAGCGCCGCCCGTGACTACGACTTTCCTGTTCATGAATACAGTATGCCTTACGCTTTGTGGCGGCGCATAGGTTCTGGCACTTCCGACTCATAGGTGCCGTTCGTGTAGTAGAACGCATCGAAGCTTGACGCGGAGTACTGGAAGCCGAGCAGGCGCGTCGCCTTCGATCCATCGACGTTTATGGGGTATGAGTACCCTTTCCAGCTACCTTGGGCAGTTGGTATTTTGCCGCGCGATAAGTGCCACGCGAAGAAGAAACCGATGCGCAGGAACTGCGGGGACACATGCCAGAGACGCTTCCCCACCGCTTTCGCCATGTCTTCCCCGTAGACTGCCGCTCCCGGAGGCGCGATATTGAATGCTTCGTATTTGACCGTTACGGGATCGAACGCGAGCCGAAGCGTCACCGCGACGATGTCGTCTTCGTGCACGAACTGGCGGAGCCACTTCGGTGTAACCGGCACCCACGATACGAGGAGCGAGACGAGATTGTAGAAGAAGGACTTTTCGCTCTTCAGAGTTCCCGAGAGCGCCGCTTGAAGTCCGAACCGGATGCGCATGAAGCGGCCGCGAGGACCCGTAATCGCCGCAGGCCGGATAATGGCAACCGTTGCGGCGTTCGTACGCTTTTTATATTCCGCCTCCAGACGCTCTTCCGCGACCCGCTTCTCTTCCGCATAGAGATAATCAGTCTTTCGGAACGGCTCGCTCTCCACGTAGCGATGCTCGGTGGTGTTGTCAGGGAATGCGCCGTAGGACGCGACGGTCGAATAGTGGACGAGGCGCTTCACCTGACGCTCGGAGAGGGCAAACCGGAATACCTTCTCGGAGCCGTCAATATTCCACTTCCACGAAAGCGGGCGATTCCCGTAGATTTCGCGAATCTGCCATGCGGTATGGATGACGACGTCAGGGGCAAGCGGGCGAACCTTCTCCTCCCACTCGTCCGCAGTGTTCATCTGAATATAGGTGAGCTTCCGCACCTGCTTGATGAAATCCGGGAGCGGCTCCTTGTCGAGGCCGATGA
>CAYWQN010000023.1:9615-14397 GCA_964460875.1 uncultured Candidatus Saccharibacteria bacterium
TGCGTTCTACGTCCTCGCGGCCGGCTATCGCGCGCACGAGCATGCCGCCTACATATCCTGCTGCGCCTGTGATGAGTACCGTGTGTTTAGCCATGAGGTAATCCTAGAATACGCTAATTTAGGAAGCCACGCGAAACAGCATGCGCTTCACGGTCTTGAGGGCGATGACGATATCGAGCGACAACGAGCGGTTCTTTATGTAATAGAAATCGTACGCAAGCCGCACCTTGGTTTCCTCGATTGACTGCGGGCTGATGTTGCCCGGCTCGTACTTCTGGTTTATCTGCGCCCACCCGGTGATGCCCGGCTGCACGATGTAGCGCATCTGGTAGTACGGGACCGCCTCTCCCAGCCGGAGCCCGAGGTCGCGTATGTCGTTGCGCGGACCGATAAGCGATATGTCTCCCTTGAGCACGTTCACGAACTGCGGAAACTCATCCAGGGACGTGAGACGGAGGAATGCTCCCACCTTCGTGACGCGGTTCTCCCCCTCCCCCTTCCATTTGCCGGCATCCGAGTGCGTCATGCTGCGGAACTTGTACGCATGGACAGGGACGCCGTACCGGCCGATGCGCTCCTGAGTAATGAACACGGGACCCGGACCTTCAAGGCGCATGAGGAGCGCGATGAACGGGGTCGCGATGACTGCGACGAGGCCCATGGCGAGGCCGCCCACGATATCGATAACGCGCTTCGCGGCGAGATAGAACGCTTCTCCGTTCCCGGAGAGATTCTTCAGGAACCAGTCGTACTCGAGGAGCGAGAGCGGTACGCGATCGAACACCTCCTCGTACACTTCATGGAAATCGAGGAACGGGTACCCGGGACGCACGAATGCGAGCTCGTATAATTTCGGAAGCAGCGGACGCATGGCATCGCGTTCGGCGTCGACGACAAGCAACGTCACCCCTTCGTCCTTGAGGCGCTGTTTGAAGCCGTCGAAGTCGGCCTGGAGCTCCTCTGGCGCGGCGAGTATCGAAAACGCGAGATGGTAGCGCGGATTCCCGTTCACTTCCGCGGCAAGCTCTTTCGCCTCAGGACCCGAGCCGATGAGCGCGGCGCGCTCGCGGGACGCCGGCTTCGTCATGCGCGGGAAGAGGTAGAGGCGCCAGAGAAGAATGAGCGCGAGCGAGATGATGAGATAGAGCACGAGATTCGTCTTCGGCGCGATGCCGATATTCGGGAAGAAGAAAAAGAAAAGCGCAGCGAATATGATATTCGCTATCTGGGTCTGGAGAATGACCGCGAACAACGAGCTCTTGAAGAGGAGCACGCGCTTCCCGTAGAGGCCCGCCATGTAGAACACGAGGAGCCAGAGCACGAAAAGCACGCTGAACCAGAACAGGTGGTCCCGCAGGAGGTCGCCGTTCGGCACCGTGCCGTAGCGGATAAGGAGCGTGAGCCACAAGGAGGCGAAGAATATGACTATATCCCCGAGAAAGAGGAGCGTTGCTGCGTATCGTCCGCCGAAGGTCATGGGAGAGGCGCGCTATGTGCTTGCGTTATGGATGTTATATCATAGGAGGAACGGTAAGTCCCATGAACGATAACCCAGGCGCGAAGCGCATTCTCTTTGTTATTACCAAGGCGAACTGGGGCGGCGCTCAGCGCTATGTCTATGATTTGGCCATTGCCGCAAAGGAAAAAGGCATGGAGGTCCTCGTTGCCTTCGGGACTGACGGCCTTCTCCGCACGAAACTGGAAGCGGCTGGCGTGCGCACGAAAACGCTGTCGACTCTGACTCGCGACGTGAGCTTCCGGGACGAGCTGGAAACGTTCAAGACGCTGCGAGCGCTCATAAAAGAGGAGAAGCCCGATATCGTGCACGTGAACAGCTCGAAGGCCGGCCTCGGCCTTCTCGCCGCACGGCTCGAGAAAGTGCCGCACATCATATTTACCGCTCACGGATGGGCCTTCAATGAGAAGCGTCCGTGGTGGCAGAAGGTTCTGCTGCGCGTCATCTACTACGTCACCGTATACCTGGCCGACACGACCATCTGCGTGTCAGAGGCGGTGCGACGCGATCTCGGGTTTGTGCCGGGCAAACCGCTCCTCGTCGTAAAGCACGGCATCGACGCTCCCGCATTCCTGTCGAAAGCGGATGCGCGCAAAGGCCTCTACCTCGGCACTGAAGTGGGCTTCTGGATAGGCATGACGGCGGAGCTCCACCCGACCAAGCGCGTCGAGGACGCCGTCGACGCGGTCGCCGAGCTGGCCGGCGCCTTCCCTGATCTGCATCTCGTATGCATGGGAGACGGTGAGTGGAAAGAATGGCTTCTGGAACGCGTGCGCCGCTACCAGCTTGAGAAGCGCATCCATCTTCCCGGATTCGTTATCGATGCGCCCGAATATCTGAAGGCATTTGATATGTTCCTGATGCCGAGCCGCACTGAAGCGCTCGGCCTTGCGCTCATCGAAGCAGGCTACGCCGGCCTCCCCGCGGTGGCGGCGCGCGCCGGCGGTATCCCGGAAATCGTGACGCATAAGAAGACCGGGCTTTTGGTCCCGCGCGAGAACCCTCATTCGCTTGCGCGTGCAATCCGCAGACTGCTCGATAATCCGGAAGAGGCGGCAGCGTACGGCGCTGCGCTTGAAGCCTCGACTCGCGAACGATTCAGCAAGGAACGGATGATTTCAGAAACGTTCGCGTTATACACATCAAAGAAAGGCCGCTAAAAGTTTCATGCGTTAGCGCCTGCATAAATGCCTTTGGCGCTGCGCGCATAAGTGCTTCCCTAGCCTTCGTATTCCTGGCCGGCCATGGTGCGCGGTGCGCTTCGCCCATGGCGCGCAAGCGAGGCAACGATGCCGAGCGCGGCGAACTCCATCACGATATGCGAGCCGCCATAGCTCATGAACGGTATGGTGGTGCCGGTGACCGGAAGCAATCCGAGGTTGATGCCGGCGTGGATGAACACGTGCGCGAGCATGAGGAGCGCGATGCCTATCGTAAAGAACGCATCAAAGTTGGTCGCAGACCGTTGCGCTATGGAGAGCAGATTAAAGAGGAGCAGTCCGTACAAAAGCAGCACGAGCACGACGCCGACGAAGCCCCACTCTTCCGCGAACGCCGCGAAAATGAAGTCTGTCTCGTACTCAGGAAGGAACCGGAGCTTGCTCTGCGTGCCGTACCCTATTCCCTTCCCGAACCACTCGCCCGAGCCCGCCGCCACCACCGCCTGATACGCGTTGTACCCGGCTCCGCGGATATCCGCCGCAGGGTTAAGGAAGGCCACGATGCGCGTGCGCTGATAGTCGTGGAGGCCGAAGAACCAGAGCCCTGCTGCGGTAACAAGTCCGAGCACAAAGACGATTGCCAGGTGCTTCTTCGAGATGCCGGACACGAGCACCATGCCGAACCACACGATGGAAAGAATCGCGGCGGTGCCAAGGTCGGGCTGCACGAGGATGAGCCCGATGATAACGGCAGTGTAGACGCCGGAGAGGATAAGATGTCGTATGTGTTTTATCTCCTGATGCCGGCGGGAGAAATACTTTGCGAGAAACGCGATAAGCACGAGCTTCGCCAGGTCCGCCGGCTGAAATGAGAACGGTCCGAGATCAAACCATGCCTTGGCGCCGAGCACCGGGTGCGCGACGACGAGCAGCGTCGCGAGAAGCCCGAGCGCGACCACATATCCTGCCACGATGACCGCGGTGCGGCGCAGGATGTGCATGTCGGAAATCGCGCATATCGCATAGATAAGGATGCCTACCGCAATCCAGATAAGCTGGCGCGGAGCCAAGGACTCCTCGCCGCCGAACGGATGCATGGTCAGCACGCCAAGCAAGGAAAGCGCGACTGCGGGCAAAAGAAGCGGCCATGAGGCCGCGAGCGCTTTCAGGGAGCCAGGGCGCACAATCTCGGTCATGGATGCGGTATCGGGACGAGCGGACGCACGTCAATGCGCGAAGCGGTGCCCGGGAACGGATGGTTCCAGGTGAATATCGCGTCAATTGACGCCTGCGGCGCAAGTTCCGGAACGACGGTCTGCGAGGACGCGATAGCATTGCCCTCGGCGTCAAACACGGTAGCGACCAGCTGTATGCCGCGGAGCGCGGACGGGAACGGATTCATGACCGACGCGACGACGCGCGGGGCCGGTATCGTTCCGGCGATTTGCGGACTGCCGATAGTTGGCACGGACGGCGCGCCTTCAAGACGGACCCATGCATATGATGAGTCGTCGATGGTGATGAATGCGCGTTCGGCTGATCCGCTTCCGGAGAAGAAGCTTGGCAGATACACCGGTGTCTCCATGCCAGGCGCTAGATCAGCGACGCCCTGCTTGGTTGCGATGACTGCCCGATTCGCATCAAAAAGCTCGACGGTATATTTCACGCCGATTGCAGCGGCGCTTGAATTCGGATTCTTCAAGTACGCGATGACGTCTATCCGCCCGTTCAGCTGCGGCAGCTCGCGCACGAAAGAAACGGAAGGCGCCACAAGGCCTGCACTGCAGAGGTACGAGCACATCGTTCCCCCGCAGTCGATTCCTTCCTCGTCGTTGTTCATCTTCCCGTCGGTGCACGAAGGGGCCTTATGGAAGGTGAAGTACGCAAAGAGCCCGACAACGATAAGGACGACCGCGCCGACGATAGCGAGTATGAGCATCCTCCTGCCTGCGGCCCATGACATACGCACTAGTATAGCAAAAGCCGCCCGTGAGGGCGGCTTTTGAAATAAAACGAGCCCAGGACGCTGGCGACTACCTACTCTCCCCTTTCGAGTACCATCGGTTCTCGAGAGCTTGACTGCCGTGTTCGGAATGGGAACGGGTA
>CAYWQN010000024.1:0-11745 GCA_964460875.1 uncultured Candidatus Saccharibacteria bacterium
TAATTTTCTGCTGAAAATTTCCGCGACCCCGTCTCGGCGCCGACGCGCCTGCGACCCCAAAATGCTGCGTGTCCTCGCATTTTGGCCCCTCTTCCAGGCGAGAGTGGCATCGTCTCTAAACTGTTAGACGATGGAGCCGTTATTCCCTAACGAGTGTGAGTATACCGAAAAACGGGAAAAAATGAAGGCGCGACGGCTTCTGCCAGTCGCGCCTTCGGTTTGGTTAGGGTGGGGTGGATTTACGCCATGCGGCGGATATCGTCCGGCGTCATCACGAAGGGTTCCTTCGCGACCGTTCCGCCGATTTGCGTGAGCTTGAACCCGCCTTTTTCGAGGTCAAGGCCATGCATGCGATACCGAATGCCGCACGGATGTTTCAGTACACCCCCATCGGGTTTGAGACCTTTCGCTTTCGCGAACTCTGTCAGCTCCATTGCAACCTTCAGGTTGTAAGAAACCGTTCCCGTCTCCACAGAACTCATAGTGGTTTGCCCTTTGTTTGTCCGAAGCGTCATAGCTCCGGATGCGGAAGATACTAGCCCTAAATCACGCCTTTTTCAACCACTCCGGCTCCTGTCGTACTAAAAGCGCGGCGTCCCGCGGATCTTTGACGAGCTCCTTCACGACACGTTCCATCCGCATCCCTTGCGAGCCTTTCACGAGCACGGCGTCGCCGGGACGCACCAGTTCGCGAAGCGCCTCCGCTGCTTCGTGCGAATCCTTGAAATGCAGCGCATCGCGCTCCCCCTTCCCTTTTGCGCGGGCTGCATCCGTGATGCTCTGCGCTCGCGTGCCGACGCCCACCACCACGTCCGCGTGCTGTGCGGCGAACGCTCCGATGCGCGCATGCTCCTCCACGGAGTAGCGGCCGAGCTCGAGCATGTCGCCCAATACCGCGATGCGGCGCTTGGCCTTCACGAGCGATAAAGAGCCGAGCGCTTCCTCGACCGCAGCCGGGCTTGAGTTATAGGTGTCATCGATAAGCACGGCGCCTGAAAGCCCGCGCAATAGGCGTGCGCGCCCCGGCGGCGGCACATAGGCGGCAAGTCCCGAAAGCGCTTCTTGCGCGGACATTCCGAGCGCGAGCGCGCACGCGAGCGCGGCTGCGGGCGCATAGAGCTGCTGCCGGCCGAGCGCGCCATTTGCCTCTATGGCGTGCGTCGCCTTTCCGATACGCACTGTTGCTCCCATCCCGGAAGGCGCACTGTCCTCGTCTAGGAGAGCAGGGTCCGAAAGCTTGATGTCTGCGTCTGCGGCGAAGCCGTACGTCGTGATGCGCGCTGCAAGTCGGGTCGCCAGGTGCTTTGCAAAAGAGTCGTCTGCGGAAATGATGAGGGGCGCGCCGGGAAGAAGCGCATATGCCGGACCGAATTCCTCCTCGCGCACCGCCGCCGGAGACGCATACGCTTCCACATGCACCGGCACCTCAGGAAGCCGGGTGACGACGACCGCATCCGGAGTCGCGATGGAGAGGATTTTCCGCAAATCACCGGGACGGTCAGCTCCCACTTCAAGCACGAGGAGGCGCGGGTAATGGCTCGGAAGGAATATGAGCGCGAGCGCTTCGCCCACCACCCGGACCCAGGCTTCAGGATTGGTCCACGGATTCTTGGCGCCGATGATGGTAAGCGGAACGCCGAATTCGCTGTTATAGCTCTTTTCGCTCGCGCGCAGGTGAAACTTATGAGAAAGCGCGGCCGCCACCGCGTCCTTGGTCGATGTCTTCCCCACGCTCCCGGTGACCATCACGATGCGCGGACGGTATTTATGCAGGATGCCTCGCGCCAGGAGGGCGAGGAGGGCTGCAACGGGTGCTTTGAGAAGCTGCTTCATTGGGTGGCGTCGGCCCGGTCGGGCGCAATTGCGTAATAGCTGATAAGGAAGTGCGTGAGCTCCATGAACGGATGGGTCAGGGTCTCGGAAGCGTATTGTACGCCTTGCGGCTCTTTCGTGTAGAGGAGGATAACGAACTTCGGCTCATAGGCCGGGAAATACCCGAAAAACGAATGGAAATAGAGTCCGGGCGCGTATTTGCCGCCCGGACCCGCTATCTGGGCCGTGCCAGTCTTGGCAGCCACCGTCATCTCCGGAATCTTCAGAGTACCGTTCGCAAGCTTGGTGTCGACGACCTTCACGAGCATGCGCGTCACCGCCTCCACCGACTCGGGCTTATAGACCCGCTCAGGCTGGCCCCATGAGAGCTTCTTCACGACGCCGGACTCGAGCCGTATCGCGCTTGCTAGGTGCGGCGTCACGATATTGCCTCTATAGGCGAGGGCTCCGAGCGCCCGAATCATCTCCACAGGCGTCTGCGCGATGCCCTGCCCGTAGGAGGCGGTCGCGTATTCGATGTCGCGCGGGCTGTCGAGGATATTATCTATTTGGCCGGGAATCTCGCTTGGCAGATCGATGCCGGTTTCGGTGCCGAGCCCGAGCTTCTTTATGTAGGCGCGGAACCGCTCATGCCCGAGCTGATTGGCGACATAGGCCGCGCCCACGTTCAACGACTGCGAGAGCACCTCCTGCATAGGCACGACGCCGCGCGCCTTGCCGTCATAGTTCGAAATAGTCTTCCCGTTCAAGGTGAGCTTTCCCGTATCGTTATAGGTTGTGTCGGCGGTGACCGCGCCCGCGTCTATGCCGGAGGCCATCGTAAGAGCCTTCATGATGGAGCCGAACTCGTAGCGGCGCTCCACCAACGGGTTTCCGAAATGATTCGAGTCGCCGTTCGCAAAGTCATTCGGATCGAACGTGGGATAGGTGCCGAGCGCTACTATTTCTCCGGTCGCGGGATCCATGATGATGCCGCTCGTCTCCGTGCTCCCGTATTGAGAATTTATGTCGGCGAGCACCTGCATCAGCTTCTCCTCGACGACCGGCTCGATAGTGGTTACCACGTCCCCCGACTCTGCGCTTCGCCCGTCAGCGACCGCCTGGTCGATATTTGAGAATAATTCTGCGAAGAAGTTGCCGAAGAGGCCTTCCTTTCCCCGGTCAAGTACATCATTGTAGTAGCGCTCTAGACCGAATCGTCCAGCCAACGTGTTGTCATTATCGTACGCCACAAAGCCGATGGTCTGCGCGCCGTTTTCTCCTGCCGGATAGCTCCGCCAGCGCTCGCGCTCCACGAGAACGCCCGGAATGTCGAGCGCATCAATCGCGCGTCCAGCCGCTTCGGGAAGGTTCGATGCGATGGCTTCATACGGGTCGTCTTTCTTCGCGGCTGCTGTCATAAAGGCCTCCTTGTCAATTTCGGCTACTGGGGAAATTTTCGCGTACGCGGCCTCTGCGTCTTTTAAGTGCTCGGGGTCTATAGCGAGCCGGAACCCAGTGCCGAGCCCTGCCGCCGAGATGAGCGTGCCGTCCTTGCGGGTGAAATATATGCTGCCGCGGTCATAGACCGACTGGCTGGTGTTTTGATACTGATGCTCCGCCTTCAAGGCGTAGTCGCTGCCATGCACTATCTGCACGAAATACAGGCGAATGATGACTACGAGCGCGAAAAGGACGATGATGCCCGAGAAAATGCGGAGCTTGGTCCGAAGCGCGCCCCGCATACTTACTGGACGAAGGCGAAATCCGCAGGAGAAGCCGTCGCCGTGTTCGCCTCGATGAGCGCCGCCATAGAGGGTGCGAATCCTATCGCGACACGCTTCTTCCCTTTACAGTCAGCGCCGCAGCAGCGAAGGCAGGTTTTAGTGGTTAGTCGCATGCGGCGTAGGGCGTGCCTCATATTAGCGGGTGGCTTTCGGCGCAAACGTAACCGTCGGTTTGCCGTTTTCCGCCACATAATCGACGCGGTCCGGGCGCGCGAAGCCGGCGGACGCGACATTCGTATTATTAAGGACGGCGATGGCGTCATAGTAGTCGGTTTCAAGGGCGGCGATGCGGGACTCGGCATCGGCGGCGGCGGCAGAGAGCTTCGTCTCCCACGTAGCGAAGAATATCGCGGCAATCACGAGCGCGAGGTAGGCGGTGAAGACCGCAGCGCAGGAGAACCCGAGGATGGGAATGGTTTTGTTAGGCATAGGCGTATGAAGAAGCGACGGGCGCGTCGGCGAGTGCGCTCTCGCCGCGCTCGAAGATGCGCAGCTTTGCGCTTCGCGCGCGCGGATTCTCTTTGAGCTCGGCAGCCGACGGCGCAAGCGGCTTTTTCGTTACGAGCGTCCCGTGACCGGCATGCGCGGCGTCGCGCAGCATTGTCTTCACGATGCGGTCCTCGATGCTATGGAAGGTGATGACCGCGATGCGGCCGCCGGGAGCGAGCCGCTCGATGGCAGCCGAAAGGCCTTCGCGCAGCGCGCCGAGCTCGTCGTTCACCGCGATGCGGAGCGCCTGGAAGGTCTTTGTCGCCGGATGGATGCGGCGATGCTGGTACCAGCCCGGCGTGCTCTCCAGAATGACGCGCACGAGGTCCCCGGTCGTGAGGATGCGGCGCGCGCTGCGCTCTTTGACGATGCCGCGCGCTATCTGGCGCGCGAATCGTTCCTCGCCGAGCGAGAAGAAGAGGTCGGCAAGCGAATCTTCTGACGCGCTGTTGACCATGTCGGCGGCCGTCTGCCCTGCTTTGGGCGCCCCATACGTCATGAGGAGCGGTTCCTCGGCGCGGAAGGAGAAGCCGCGGCCGCTTTCAAGGTGATACGCGCTCCATCCGAGATCAAAGAGCGCCTTGGTTATCTGACGGACGCCGAGCGTATCGAGTATCGAAGAAAGATTGCGGAAATTATCCTCGACCAGATGCACCGAAGCGCGCGCATGCGCTGCGGCTTCCTGCCCGCGCTCGATAGCGGACGCATCCGCGTCGATGCCTATCAATGCCCCGTTCCCGTCCAAGCGGTCAAGCAATGCGCTGAAGTGTCCGGCGCCGCCCACAGTAGCATCAACCACGATATCCCCCGGCACGATGGCGAGGCCGTCGACGGCTTCCTGGAGGAGAACGCTTTGGTGGAGAGACGTCATAGGTTATTCGGCGAAGTGGCCGGCGAGGCGGTCCGCATCCTTTTCGATAGCCGTCGTGTATGCGCTCCATGCTTCCTCGTCCCAGAGCTCCACGCGGTCGGATACGCCGGCGACGACGCTCTTTACCGAAAGTCCGGCAAATGACTTCAGATAATCCGGCACAAGGATGCGTCCTGCCGTGTCGACGTCTGCTTCTGAAGCGCCGGCGAGCATGAGGCGCGCAAGACCGCGGCCTTCGCTTGAGGCCACGGAGCGCTTTGCGATTTTCTCCGCTTCCTTTTTCCAGGAAGCCTTCGGGTATATGAAAAGGCATCGGTCGAATCCGCGAGTCACCACGACAGAAGCACCGAGCTCTTTCCGGAACTTTGCCGGAAGCGAGATGCGATTCTTCGCGTCGAATGTGTGGCGGTATTCTCCGATGAACATGAAAGGTTTATGAGCGAGCTACGGCGAGACAATGAAATCTTCATCCGGCCGACGTCGCCACCGCAGTCACCGATTCTAAAGAAGGCTAGAAAAAACGGCGAAGGAGAGTGGCGGTGGCGACGTCGGACGGGATTTCATGAATCCCACTTCATCCCACTAGTAGGTAAGTATATGACACCTCATCCCACTACCTCCCATAACCTGTGTGGATAAGGGGGATAAATTGGCCAGAGGCCAATTTATCGACACTTATGTCTAGGTTTTGGCGGTTCTCCCCGCGCCAAAACCGCAGGCTCAGGGGGATAAAACCTGCAGAGCAGGTTTTATCGACACTTATGCATGAATTTTGCTGCTTTCCTTTATGCAGCAAAATTCAGGTAAAGGGGGTATTTTCCTCACAATTCCGCGCAAAACCCTGGACTCAGGGGGACAAGCCTATTTGACCGTACGCCCGCTAGGAGTACCCTTACTTTAACGATGCGGTCGGAGGCCCACTCCAGCACTTCCCTCGGTTGGAGCGGGCCCCTGACCCATGAGGTCAGCGGGCCCGCTTGCGTTAGGCCGCGAGGCACATTCGGGACGAGAAACCGCCTGAGGTTTCGTCCACGTGAGGACATCGGCAGATCAGCCAACAAGAGAGAAGAGGCTCGAACAACGAGCAGTGAACGCAGACAGGGAAAGGAAGAATCGGGAATGGAAGCAGATAGCTGGAACGCAGACGCATCATCTCAAAAGATGAATGAGGAATTGTTCGGCATCCGTAGATTCTGATTGGCATCCACGCCTTTCAGGAGCTATCGATCCCAAACGACTCCCCCGCGTCTCGCCTCCCGCGAACGCTCTCTGTCGAAGATCTCTTCCGTGACTTGCAAGCGCGAAATTCTTGCTCGTTCGGACTGATCACCCCGGTGCTCTCACAAAAATGGAAGGCGGCCCTCGGGACGCCTTCTTTTTTATTCCCCACTGCTGCATTTGACAGCGCTCCGCGCTGCCTATACCTTTATCACTACATGAAGTTCGCACACCTTAAGCGCGTCACCATCCTATCCGTCATTACGACGGTCGGCGGCTCGCTTGAGGTTTCTTTAACGCAGTAAGAGATACCCCCAAGAAACTTGAAGCGAGCCCCCGACCACCCGGAGGGCTCGTTTCGTTTTAGGACGGAAACATAGAGGTGGAATGCACATTGAAGCGGCCTTCGGGCCTATATAGGGGAAATGAAAATGAGTCTCACATTTGTCGCAGCTACGGATGACGCGCTCGCGCTCAACGCTATCGACGAGTTGTCCCGGCTGCCGGGCGTCGCTGCCTATCCGCTCGCTCCCGGCTGCACTCCGCCGAAGGACGCTATCGCAGTCTTCGCTGCGGCAGGCGCACGGTTTCCAAGCCGCAATGTGCGGATTGTGAACCGTGAGCGCGATCCTGCGGAACGCGGCGTGAAGGTGCCCGAATGGGCGGCTTCCTGCATGCGTCTTGTCGCGCTTCAAAATGAGCGCGGGACCACGCACAGCTTCACGTGCGCGGTCCGGGAAATCCCGAAACATCTCCTGCAGACGTCGCAGGCGCGGGAAAAGATGGCGGCGAATAACGCCTGAACTGCTCATCCCCGAGCACGCGAAGGGCGGTCCTCTCGGACCGCCCTTTTCTCGTACCGGATGGAGAATCCGCTAGGCGACCATCTGCACCGTGTAGGTCTGCTGCCGTTATGCCCCGCAGCGGCATTTTGAAAAATAGGTAAACCTGGAGTATGGTGGCCCCACTGCGGCATGCTCACCCGAGCAAGGCCTGAAAACGCCTTACGGCGGCAGTACCGGGAGATTCTCATGCGGAAGCTCAGCATGATTCTCGTTGTTCTTGTCTTTGCAGGAGCAATTTTCGGCGGACAAATCGTCGGTTCATTGCCAGCGGGCGTCTCTGACTATGCAATCTATCCGTTCTGCATACTCATTGCTGCGATGCTCTGGAGCCTGATTCTCGACGTTTTGCGGCTTTTCAAGCGGAAAAAGAAGCCGCCGGAAGCTGCTCACCACTGAGTACGCTCCAACGAAATAGAAAACGGCCCCGCGCTTCGCGCGAGGCCGTTTTTCCTTATCGTATTATGCGACTTTCTGCACCGTGTAGGTCTGCTTCCCGTTCGGCGTCTCGAACGTGAAGACGTCGCCCTTCTTCTTGCCCATGAGGGCAGCGCCGAGCGGAGAGACGTGAGAGAGCTTATGCAGGCGCATGTCAGCCTCTTCGCTTCCAACTATCTTATACTCGTGCGCTTCCCCGCCCTCTTTCTTTATCGTTACGGCAGAGCCGAAACCGACGATATCTTTCTTCTTCCCGTCGGTCATTATTTGCGCGCGCTTCACCAGTTCCTCGAGCTTCCTGATGCGCTCTTCGGTAGCCGCTTGGAGTTCGCGGGCCTCCTGGTATTCGGCGTTCTCAGAAAGATCGCCGAGGCTGCGGGCGTATTCAAGATTCTTCGCAATTTCTGCGCGACGCACCGTCTTCAGCTGCTCGAGTTCCTTGGCCAGCTCGTCGAACTTTTCCTGCGAGAGCACCGTATCCTGCTGGTCAGTCATGAATAGATAATTAAGTAAGGCTTCCCTATTGTACGGGTGGAGGCTTTGGACGCAAGTAGGATAAGAATTCGCGCGAATCGGTTATTCCGCGAGTCCGAAGTAGTCCGGCGCGGTGTAGCGGAGCTTGCTGAATACCTGGCTCATAACGTAGATGCCGCCAGTCGCGTTTCCGGCCGGCCCGCGCTCCATCACTACCGCATACGCGTATTTAGGGTTTTCGTACGGGAAGAATCCGACTGCCCAGGAGTTGTAGTACTCATTATGCACGCCAAGCTGGGCGGTGCCGGTCTTTCCTGCAGCGTTCACATACGAGAGCGCATGAAGGCCGACCGACGTGCCTTCCGTGACGCCCATGCGCATTCCTTCCCGCACGATCTGCAACCCTTCAGGATTCACCGCAATGCTCTCGCCCTGCACGGGCGCGTCTTTTATCAAGGTCGGCTTCACGAGCTTGCCGCCGTTTGCGACCGCGGCGACCGCGCGCACGGCTTCAAGTGGCGTTATCTGCATCGCGTACTGCCCGATGCCGGTATGGTAGGTGTCCCCGATGCGCCACGGCTCGCCGTACGTCTTCTCCTTCCACGCAGGAGTCGGGATGAAGCCGGTGTTCTCATTCTGTATCTCGATGCCGGTCTTTGCGGTGAAACCGAACGCTTTGTACCAATAGTCCAAACGGTCGATGCCGAGACCTTTCTGCCCGGCGAAGCCGCCGGTGACCGTATAGAAATACACGTCGGACGAATACGCCACCGCGCTTCGCATATTCATCGCACCGAGCGCTTTCCAGTCCTTGAATATGGAAGGATGCGAAGGGTCGTACGGGTTCGGGAGCGATATGGAGCCGGTCGAGACGATGATTTTGTCCGGCGAGATGATGCCGTCGTTATAAACGCCGGCGGCAATCATAGGCTTCACGATGGATCCCGGCGTATAGAGACCGGAGACCGGGCGATCGAGGTACGGCTCGCGAGCGTCCTTGTTATACGCGACGATGGCGTTCCTGTCTTTGCCGGAAGAAAGGACGTTGGGATCGTATTCCGGATACGAAACCAGGGCGCGCACTTCGCCCGTGTTCACGTCCATAAGCACGCCGGCGCCGCCCTTGAATGGGATCTTGTCGGCGAGCTCCTTGATAGCGGCGGCGAACGCTTCCTGGGCGCGCGCATCGATAGCGAGCGCAAGTGTATCGCCATTCTTTGCGGCGACGATGGAGCCTTGCGACTCCACTTTTCCGCGCGCGTCTTCTTCGACCAGGAGCGTTCCGTTTTTCCCGGCGAGCGTTTCGTCGAACGCGCGCTCGATGCCTGCCATGCCCTCTATTTCCGTTTCGTAATAGTTCCCCGCCTTATCCTTTTCTGGATATGAGACATACCCGAGCACATGGCCGAACCCGGGCGTCATGTATTTTCGTTCCGGATATCCGTCCTCTCCTGCCTCGTTCCAGGCAAGCGGCGTCCCGTAGCGGTCGGTGATTGCGCCGCGCTCCGCGAAGATGACCTCAGGGCGCAGGCGGTTCTTTTCGCTTTGCGCCGCATAGGCCGTCCCCTTCACCAATTCTAGGTTCACCGCCTGGACGATAAGCACCAGGAAGAGAAGCCCGACGCCCGCGGAAAGTCCGATGAACGCCGTGCGCGACACCGGGCGCTCAAGGCGGCCCTCGAGGCGGCCTGAGTCGAAATCGGGGAGATTAGAGGAATCAAGGAAAATCTCATCCGGCGCCAGTTCCCGGTCGATGTTCTTCCTGCGTCCCCTGCCTATCATCCTCCTATAATACGCGTTTTAAGGAATCGGCGCACGAAAAAGCCGATAATCGATATAAAAAGGCCGGCGATGACGGCAATCGGCCATCCGCTCGCGCCCGGCGTGTAATACAGCACATCCGTCAGAAGGCCGGCCAGAAGGCCGACTGGCGGCAGAAATACGCTTGCTGCAAACGAAAAGGCCAGCGTCGCCGGATACGGAAACAGGAACGGCGACAAAAGCGCGAGTGCGGCAAGCGCGTAACGCATCATGGCGAGGGCGCCGCGATGATGCTCACCACGGTCATCGTGAACGGATTTGCGCGCGGACGGATGCGCACGGTCGCGCGCGGCGATGACGCATTCGATTCAATTTTCGCGACCGTGCCCATAGGGAGCGCGCCCGGCCCCGGCAGATATACCGTGTCACCCTCTGCGATAGCCGCTTCGCGCGGCACATCTGCGGAGAAGGCGCCTGCTCCCTGACCATGCAGCGTCACGGGGACGCGCTCCTCCCCTATCCAGCCTTCAGTCGCTTGCCCGCTCGCCGAATACAGAACGACGCGCGCCGTGGAAACGCTCGTGCTCTCAATGACGCCGGCGGGCACCCCGTGCGCGATAACGCGCATGCCCGCGTACACGCCGTCTGCGCTCCCCTTTCCGACGATGACGACGTCGTAGGGCGAGAGAGGAGGTCGCGCAAGCACGCCGGCGGAGACTCCCGCAGCTGACTCAGCATTCTCTCCGAGCGACGCGGCAAGAGCATGGTGCTCGTTCGTGAGCGCTTCGTTTTCCTTTTTGAGCCGCTCTACTTCCGCTTTGAGGGAGGCGGCGCTTTCCGGAAGCGCTGCGCTCGCCGTAAAGAAATTGCCGACGCTCCAGAACGGCGCGGCGGCGGCCATAAGCGCGACCGGCGCAACTGCGCGCACGAGCGCGACGACCAGTATGAGAACGACCGCTCCTCCGAGCGCAATGCCCTGCATCGGCGACATGAGGCGCCTAGTTCTGCGGAAGTATTGCGTCTTCATTGAGGAATATACCGCCCCAGATTCTCGGGTCTTCGGTGATGATACCTGTGCCGCGCACCACTGCCGTCAGCGGGTCGGTCGCGACATACACCGGCACGCCGAGCATCTTTGAAAGCAGTTCGGGCAGGCCGCGCAGGAGAGCGCCGCCGCCGAATACCGTCACGCCGCGCTCTAATACGTCGGACAAGAGCTCGGGCGGCGTCGATTCGATAACTTCTTTCATCGCTTCCATCAATTTATCCAAAGAGGGCTGCAGCGCCTCGCGGACATGGGTGTCGGTCAGGGTAATTTCTCGCGGGAGCCCGGTAGCCAGGTCACGGCCGCGCACCGCCTGCGTCAACGGCGCAGACAAGGGGAGCACCGCGCCGATGCCGATCTTCACGTCTTCTGCGGTCTTTTCGCCGATAGCCAACTGGAATTCGCTTCGCACGAAATCGATGATGTTCTCGTTGAAGCGGTCTCCGGCGACCTGGGAGGATTTGGATGCGACCGTGCCGCCGAGCGCGATGACGGCGATATCGGTCGTGCCGCCGCCGATGTCGAGCACCATGGTCCCGACCGGCTCGTTGACCGGAAGCTTTGCGCCTATCGCGCCGGCCATCGTCTCTTCGACGATGAAGACTTCGCGGGCGCCTGACGCGAGCGCGGCGTCGCGCACCGCCCTGCTTTCAACGTTTGTGACGCCTGTTGGGACCCCCACGACGACGCGCGGCCCGAAGAGGCGCGTACGATCACCCTGCGCCTTGCGGATGAGGTACGCCAGAAGCTCTTCGGTCACTTCGAAATCCGAGATGACGCCGTGAGAAAGCGGACGCACCGCGCGCACGTGCGGTGGCGTCTTGCCGAGCATCACTTTTGCTTCGCGGCCGATTGCGACCACCTGCCCGGTCTTGTCGTTCACCGTAACGACCGAGGGCTCGGTGATGACGACGCCCCGCCCGCGTACATACACGAGCGTGTTGGCGGTACCGAGATCGATTCCTATGTCGGTCGAAAACAAGGAGTTCTTCGATATCTTCTTTTCTT
>CAYWQN010000025.1:0-10369 GCA_964460875.1 uncultured Candidatus Saccharibacteria bacterium
GGTGTGGCGGAAACGACCGTCCTGAGCCGCCTGGTGCTCATCGGTCCGGAGGCTTGCGAGCACTTTTATGCGGGAAATGACCTCCTGATGGATGTCTTTCGGGAGGGCTTTGAAATCCTGGAGAACGCCATCAAGGCGGAAGCGGACCCGGATACCTTCACGGGTAGGGTCGAGGTGGATATCAGAGGCATTTAAGGCATGTGCTTTCGTAATAAGGCACTCGAGGAGGTTAACAATGGAGATATCAGCGCCCCGGAGGAGCTCTTCTTCAAGGGAACGGGTAGACGCGGCCGGTACGGCCGGCATAACCGGTGAGGAATGTGCGCCACTCATTGCGGCTGACAATACTCTCTTCATGAACTTTGTCTAGCGAAATCAAAAAAAGAGAAGTCAAGAGGAAAAAGTTATCCACAGAAGAAAATTTCCTCGATTCTCAGCATAAAAACCGCTTCAAAAGACATTCAGAAATTAGTGTCAAGGAAATACAACACTTTTCTAGGACAAAGGAAGCTCTCAAGGACAAAAACCGCATTATGTCCTTTACATAGGCCATATTTTCACTTCAGCAATTCATTGACACTTCACTCGCATAAGCGTATTACTGCGTACAGACGTTTCAGTACGTCGGGCAACAGGTCCGCATCAAAACTTTCCCTTATTCGGAAAGTCTGGTGCGCCGTGCGCAGTCTCGGTTCTATTACCACTACATACAAATTAATAAACGGATTATTCATGCAAACGAATCCACGCGCATCCGCGCTCACCAAGACGCTTAAGGCGTTCCAGGCTGTCATGCTCGTCATGGCGCTTGTAACCATGTCATCTCCGGTCACGAGCTTCACTGCTTTTGCCCAGGAAGTGCCGCCTACAGAAGATCAGACCGTCCAGGCCCCAGAAGGAGATGGAGAAGGGCAGGGCGATGATCAGAACCAGGAGGATGAAAACTCCGACGAAAACGGTTCTGAGAACAGCGCAGCCCGCTTCTCAGTCGAGCATCATGACAACGATGATAACGATGATGAAGATGACAACGAGCACAAGATCGACATCTGCCATTACGCTGGCAATGATGCCCAGGTCTTGAACATCGACGAAAACGGCTGGAACGGCCATCAGAACCATGCGCACGACTTCAAAATCGATCAGGCGCACCCGGCTACGGGCTGCGTGGATCTTGAGACTGAGACTCCGAACGACGACCCGTACTCCGATACGACTGATGACGGCCAGTGCGTCGTCGTAAGCAACACGCTTACGAACGAGGGCGCTGACGCAGCCGTCCTTGTTTCGAACCCGCACTCGGCATGGACCGCGACTTTCGCATCCATCGCGAAGTGGATCTGGGGCGAAGACCCGACCACGCTTGCTGCCGGCGACGAGGTAGAGACCTTCACGCGTACGTTCTCTTTGGACGACGTATCGACGGGCGCTACGCTCGATATCGCTGCAGACAACAGCTACACCGTTACTGTTAACGGCAACCCCGTCGGTGCTGACGCAGGCGAGTTCAATTACACCTCAGGCGGCCAGGACTCCTACGCGATTCCGGCAGGCAACCTGCTTACGGGCACGAACACCCTGACCTTCGTCGTGACGAACAAGGATGTCTCTGGCGAGACTCCTTCCTCGAACCCGGCAGGCCTCCGCTATAAGCTCACCGTAAACGGTGCAGACTGCGGCGAGCCGAAGGTTGTTGAGAACTCCTGCCTCGCGCCTTCGGCTGAAGGTTCGACTGGAGAAATAACGGTGAACAACGCTCCTGGCAGCGAGGACGACCTTGCCGACCTCATCGACGGAAGCCTCGACGTTCAGGACGATCAGGTGAACTTCCAGACGTGGGATGCAACCGGTAACGATGTCGACTTCCTCGTGACGTATCACGGCAAGAAGGCGAATTCCGGCGATAAGCACCTCTTCGGCTGGTTCAACGGTTCGACCTTTACTCCAGTGTTCCGCGATGCCGTTACCGGCAACGCGACCTACGATGCGCTTCCGCTCGTAAACACCGAGGGTGATGACGTCGCGTTCTCCGTTACGGGCGTTACGGATATCTCTTTCGGTATCTACGACGTTTCTTCCGGCAAGTACTACAGCACCGACAAGGCGAACAGCCTCAATGGCGATACGTCTGACCATGCGGTCGTCTACAACCCGAGCGCAGACAACTACACCATCGGATTCGAGGACCTGCCGAACGGCGGCGACCACGACTTCGAAGATGTCGTCGTGAGCCTTACGACCGAATGCTCGCCGACTGAAGACACGATTACCGTCGTCGCGACGAAGATCGTCTGCGACAACGAGTCCGACCTCCCGAACGTGATGGGCTCGAGCCACACCACGACGTCTTCGACCGCCTCGGACTTCATGGCGGCACGCGCGAACAGCTGCCACCTCGAAAAGGACTGGCAGTTCGAATGGGCTAATAACGGCGCAGACGGCGGCAATGCCACCACCGGCAATGTCGCGGGCTACACCGCCTCCGGCCTTACGGCAGCAGACGGCACCGTCTCGATGAGCATCCCGCTCGTCGGAAATGACGAGATTCATCTGCGCGAAGTCCTCAAGCCTGGATACATTCCGTTCAAGGGCGGCACGGGCGACAACGTCTCTGCTGAATTCGCTTGCGCGGATGACGGCTTGAACTACGACAACTGGGACTTCATCCGCAACCCGAAGGAAGGGAAGACCTACTACTGCGTCGCATGGAATGTGCAGAACGAGAAGGCGCCCACCTGCGACCCGGAGGTCAACCTCCTCGCAAACGGCGGCTTCGAAGCGCCGAACGTCTCGACCGGCACCTACAGCATCGTCCCTGACAGCAATCCGCTCCTTAAGTGGCTTGTTGCCTGGACTGGCTCGCCAGCTTCCGGAACGCTCGGTCTTGAAATCCAGGACCATGTCGCCGGCAGCCCAGCAGCAGGCGATCAGCACGCTGAGCTCGATGGCGACCATCCGGTCACCATCTCCCAGCAGGTTGCGACGGTCCCGGGCCAGGAGTACGCAATTAAATTCAAGTATTCTCCGCGCGCAGGACGCAACGCGGCGGACAATGCGATCACCGTAAAGGCTGACGGCACTGTTCTCGGTGCGGCTCTTGCCGAGGACGGCACGGCTAACGGAAACACGGTATGGGCGGACTACACCCGCACCTTCACCGCTGACAGCGCATCGACGCTCATCGAGTTCGCAGACACCGGCACTGACACCAGCTACGGCGGCTACCTCGATGATATGAGCGTGACCTGCGTACCGGACGACCAGAATCCTTCTTCCTTCAAGGTCCACATCCGCAAGTACCTCGATAACGGCGACGGCGGTTCCGCGCAGATTCCGAACGAGTCTGATGCGCCGCTCTTCCCGATGAAGGCGAACTACGACATCGCAGGCGTGGGCTCGAACTTGGGCGAAGGCGATAGCTACAACCTCGGCGATGGTCAGGACGGACTGAACGACGGCTTCGATTACTCGGCGACCACCATCGACCTGCATGCAGGCGATGACTATGGAACGCACGAAGTGACCGATGGCGCGCCGGTCATCCCGGCAGACGGCCAGTGCGTCGAAGGGAAGTACCGCCTCGTCGGCTACAAGACGGGCGACACCCTCGAAGCTGCTGAAGACTCTGAAATCAGCACGACCGCTCCGTTCTTCACCGACCTTACGGACGACAAGTATGTGATCGTCGTGAACGAGCTCTGCGGCGATGATAACGGCGGCGGTGACGACACCGGCACCCTCGTTATCGTGAAGAATACGGTCGGCGGTGACGACACCTTCCACTTCAACATCGATGAAGCGCATGACTTCCTCTCAAAGGTTGTCGCGATCTTCGACGGCGAATCAGTAGATGTGACGACCAGTGAAGGTTCCGGACAGTCGGAAGAAATCACGCTTCCTGAAGGCGAGTACGATGTCACGGAATCAGGCAAGGATGGATGGACTCTTCAGGACGTCTCTTGCGAGTACGAGGGCGAATCAGAAGGCCAGAACATTGAAGGCGGCGAGTTCATCTTCATCGAAGCAGGGGAGACGGTGACCTGCACCTTCACGAACACGAAGGACGGCGTTGAGACGAACACAGAGAACACCATCGTCGTTCATCCGAGCGGCATGGATTCGTGGAGCTTGTTGAACTACGACATTTCTGACGACAGCGACGACAACAGCACGACTGCTTCTGGCACGACGGGCGCGTTTGTCGCTGGCCCTGCAACGCCTCCGTTGCAGACCGGCAGCTTCAATCAGATTGTCGTAAACGGAGATGACGCTACGCGGCTCGTTTCCTCCGCATACAACGGCACTCCGCTCGCAGACATCACGAGCCTTGCATACAAGACGTATGTAGCGGCAAACGGTGGCGCTCAGGCAACCTATATCCAGGTTCGCCTCGACCGCGATGCCGACGGCACTTGGGACGATGCGCTCTTCTTTGAGCCGGTGTACCAGAACGGCACGTACGGCATGCTGTACAGCCAGCCGAATGTTCCGAACCAGTGCGGCGGCAACCCGAACTGCGTCGACTTGAACACCTGGCAGTCATGGGACGGAATGGTAGGTGGCTGGTGGTCAAACGACGACAGCGCCGGCGGACCTCCGCTCACGACGATTGCTGAGTATGTCGCGCAGTATCCGAACACCGTCCTTGCGACCGACGTTCCGTCGATCCGCATCCAGGCAGGATTCGGCGCACCGGTATGGAGCAACTTCGACGGCAACTTCGACCAGTTCGTGATCGGCGTCCACTCGGGCACGAACACGAACACCACCACGTACGACTTCGAGCCTGAACAGGCATCGACGCCGAACGATAATGGCGGTCCGCGCAATCGCCGCAACGGCTCCGGCGGCGGCAACAGCGGCAGCGGAGAAGTCTTGGGCGCCACGACCTGCGCTCCGCTTCTGACCGACTACTTGAAGATGGGCTGGGCGAACAATCCGGATCAGGTTATGAAGCTCCAGGACTTCCTCAATAAGCAGGTCGGTTCCGCGCTTCCTATCACCGGCTTCTTCGGCCCCGCGACCTTCGAAGCAGTGAAGCTCTTCCAGAAGAACTACTGGGAGCAGGTTCTGAAGCCGTGGATCGGCCTTCCGGGCTCCGGCATCGATGGCGAGAATACTCCGACGGGCTTCGTCTATCAGACGACCCGCTGGGAGATCAACAACATCTGGTGCCCGGGTTCTGAAGCCTTCCCGACTACGCTTAACTAGCGAGCGAACAGGGTTCGAAAAGAAAAACGTCCGCACCTGCGGGCGTTTTTCTTTTAGATGCCGTTGCTATACTTCCTGCATGTCAGGAACCGCTCCTGCGTCAGCAATATCGGTCGCAGTAGAGAAGACGAACGCGCATTGGAGGCGCGTCCATGAGCTCGAAGGGGAGTCCGGCGCCGGGAAGTTTTTCCTGCTCCTTGCGATAACGGCCGGACAACGGGATTTGTACGTTCCTGTATCTATAGCGTCAGGAAAGAAACCGACCGGGTTCGTCTATGAAATTCGCGGCACAGCCCCCGGCGCGATAGCGACCACGGACATTGCAGCCGAAGGCGACGACGTGTCCCAGATAACGCTCGGCACCATCCTGTACTGCCGCATACCCGCCGGGAAGACGGGCGTGTTCCGCATCATCGTCGAGACGCGCGGAAAACTCGGCGCCGAGTACTATGTCGTGGTTAACCGCATTCAGTACAAATTCGACCCGAGCGATGCGCGTTACGAGAAGCTCGTGCAGGACTTCGCGAGCGAATCGGTGAAGTTCAGCTAGCTGACAGGGAGGCAGTTAGGTGGTATATTCTCCGTATGTCAATGCCGCGGCCAAAGGCCCGCAATGAGCATCCAGCCCGCCACGTGTTCGGCATCGCGGGCCTCTCCGTATTCACCACGCTCATCATCGGAAGCTTCCTCATGGCGGCCGTGTATATGCGGAGCCTCATCGAGACCAATCAGATAGCGGCCGTCATCACGGCGACCTTGGTAGACCTCGCGAACAACGACCGCAAGGCCGACAGCGTCGGCACGCTCACCATAAACCCCAAGCTCGTCGCAGCCGCCCAGGCTAAGGCAGATGATATGGCCAAGAACGGCTACTTCGCCCACACCTCGCCTGACGGCAAGACCTCGTGGAGCTGGTTCCAGCAGGCAGGCTACGCGTTCAGCTATGCAGGCGAGAACCTCGCAGTCAACTTTGCGGACTCGGAGGATGTGGAGCAGGCATGGATGGATTCGCCGACGCACCGCGCGAATATTTTGAACGGGAAGTTCACTGAAATAGGCATCGCGACCGCGGAAGGGGAGTACAAGGGCCGGAAGACCACCTTCGTGGTGCAGATGTTCGGCACCCCGCGCAAAATCACGGCGTTCGCTCCGGTAAACGAGTCATCCGAGCCCGAGAATCCTGAGCAGATAGCGCTCGCGACCACTGAGACCCCTGCCGCGGTCCTCGGCTCGTCGGTGCCGGCTCCTGCGGCTGCGACCTCGGTTCCTGCGGCAGCCGCCCCCATGAACGAGGCATCTGCTGAAGTTGCGGCCGGGCATGCGCCGAACTATTCGACCTTGATAGATTTCCTCGTCTCCTCGCCGCAGAATCTGCTCCGCACCATTTACATATTCTCTGCGCTCGTCGTCGTACTCGCGCTCGGACTCACTACGCGCATGGAATTCAAGCGCCATCACTTCCGCCACATGGTGGCCGCTGCGTTCCTGCTCGCACTCATGGGCGGACTCTTCACGGCTGCGGACCACCTGGTGTTCAAGCCCCCGGTCATCGGATTTCTTACAAACCTCTTCTTCGTATAAAGAAAAACGGCCCCATCCTAGGACGGGTCCGTTCTTTTTTGGGCAGCCGTTCGGCTATCGGAACTTCTCGTAGTCGTTGAAGACTGCCTGCCGAGCTTCCATGATGAAGACGTGGGCAGTATCGGACGCTTTGAGAGCGTTGATGCACATCCGATCTACGATAGCGAGACGTTTCTGGATCTCGGCGTCAGAAAGAATCTGCGTTTCACCGGCGAATGCGTAGGCATCCACCCACTCCTTGAGCCCTTTCCGGAGGAATGTGGCAAAAGGACTGTCGACGGGGAGGCTTTCCACGTCGATGTTTATCGCTTCAAACAGACGGACGGTGTCGATGATGTGCCTTTCTGCGCTTCGAATGTTCAGTATCTGGTCAGGCGTGACGGTATAGGTCAAAGCCGTGGTTCCTTCTATTGCACGCAAAATCTATAACACTTTTATTTAAAAGTGTCTATAACTTACGGTTGCATATGAACGAGCGTTCCTATATATTGTGCCTAACCCCGCTAGGCGGGATTTTTGCTAGGGGACTTGCCCCTGCAGAACCTCTGGAGAAGTTAGCCCACTACCGTGAGCAGTATTCAGAGGAGCGATTCGCTTATTACGTGCGCAAACCTTATTACGAATGCCTACAATTCAGCAGCTCAGCAAGAAGCGTCGCAAGGATAAGACGAGGAAGTCGAAAGTCCTCGCGCTTGGCCGTGGCTTCAACCACCTCAAGAACCATCCGACCTTCTACCCGTCGCCCTTCAAGCGCGGCGTGTGCGTCAAAGTTACTACGAAGACCCCGCGCAAGCCGAACTCGGCTATCCGCAAAATCGCCCGCGTGCGCCTCACGAACGGCATGGAAGTGACCGCCTACATCCCGGGAGAAGGCCACAACCTCCAGGAGCACTCGGTCGTCATGCTTCGCGGCGGACGCGTGAAGGACATCGGCGTGCAGTACACCATCGTGCGCGGACGCCTCGATACCGCCGGTATCGATAAGCGCCGCCGTGGTCGCTCTCGCTACGGAGCCAAGAAGCCTAAAGCCTAACCTATGCGACACCCAGTAAAGAATAAGCATCCGCGCACTCCGGATGTCGAGTACAAGTCAGAAGCTATCGCCCGCTTCATCAATACGGTGATGCTCGACGGCAAGAAGGACACGGCGCGCGCGGTCGTCTACGACGCCCTCGAGCTCCTGAAGAAGCACGTGAAGGAGGCCAAGGAAGGCGAAGAGGGAGGTGCAGGCAGCCCGCTCGAGATCTTCGAGACGGCTATCCGCAACGTCTCTCCTCTTATGGAAGTTCGCAGCCGCCGCGTCGGTGGCGCCAACTACCAGGTTCCTCGCGAGGTCCCGCAGCAGCGCCGCGTCTCTCTCGCATACCGCTGGCTCATCAACGCCGCTCGCGCGAAGAAGGGAAAGCCTATGGCCGAGAAGCTCGCTGAGGAGATCCTCCTTGCGACCAAGAACGAAGGTTCTGCAATCAAGAAGAAGGACGAAATGCATCGTATGGCAGAAGCCAACAAGGCATTCGCGCACTTTGCTTGGTAGAGAGAAGGTTTCAAATGAAAAACCGCCCCGGAAGGGCGGTTTTTCATACGGTATACTTTTTCTATGGATATAGAGAGGCAGGCGAACGATAGACCGAAGAAAGGCCCAGGCATTAAGTCGTACATCGGAGCCGCCATCGCCGGGCTTGCGATTGGTCATCAAGTGGCAGAGAACGCCGCGCAGCATACGACGGAGCAGGCAGCAGCGGAGCGTCCCGAGCACTATGTCGCCCAAGGGACGCTGGTAAAGATCAGGGAAGAAGTAGCTGATTCCGTGCGCTTCGACCAAGCAGGAAACGAGATACATAGCGAACAGCGCGATACCGTCCTTCTGATATGGTTGCGCGAGCGCGGCACGTACGAGACGCTCCGCATGTCCACAGAAAACTTTCGCGTACTCGGGTATCAGGAAGGTGCCGAACTCGACGTAACGTATCGCATCGAGCAAGGAAGCGAAGGGCCTCACGTAGTGATAGAACAGTATGCGCCGCGCGGCAGCGTCATCTAGGACCAAGTCATACAAAATAAAGAAGAAAGCGCGTCCCAAAGGGCGCGCTTTCGCTTTGTCTGTTTTCGTAACCGGTTACGGGGTTTGCATGTAGCCGGACGGAAGCTTCACGTCGTGGCCGCTTTCCGACCACAGCTGGCCGTTACGATCCCGGTATATCCAGATACAGTCGCCGCCGCACGCGACGCGATACTGCATGATGCCGATGGGCTCGGTTCTCGAGAGGAACTCTTCCGAGATTTTTCGTGCGCCGCGGGCAGCAGGGTCGTCTTCTTGGAACATGACACTACTCCTTAATGTCGGAATCACTATACCGTTCCTGGAGAGAATGAAAAGAAAACAGCGGCCTCGTGGGGGAGGCCGCTGCCTGTTTCTTCTGATCAAATTCGATTACCGGTCGAAGTCGTCGATGTGCCGTTCGAACCCGGCTGCCGCAAGCGCGTCGCGGATGCCGGGATGCTCGCCGAAGGCGAACAGCATGCCGCCCGTCTCCGATATGACGAGCGTCGCCTCGCCGGTCTCGATGAAGATGGCGGGAGCGTGGTTCTGGCGGCAGCGGAAGTAGATCGGCGAACGGCCGTGCGGCTGCACGATATACGCGCAGAGCACCACGCGCGCGCCGCGGACCGTAAGCTCGACATTCCGCATCTGCTCCATCGAGCCGATGCGCGCCGCATCCGTGAAGCCGAATTCGTCCAACAGGGAATATATGCCCATAAAACACCTATTGCATATGGGGCGAAGCGGAAAGAATGCTCCGCCGACACCCTAGCATTAGCTGCGTATAAAAGAAACGACGGCCCGATGAGGAGCCGCCGCTTTCAGTCGGAAGCGCTTACGCGCGTTCCCGCCATTTGCCGTGATCGACAAAATGACGATACCCGTCTTCGGCTTTCAGGACTTGGATAAGATCCCGGTCCGTGCTGCCGACGATGGGCTGCCCTTGTTTCGGTACGATGAGGGTCTGTCCGAGCGGCTGGCTCTCGACGCAGTACGGTTTCCGCGCATCGTTCGGCACCTGGAAGTGCCACGGGCCCGCTTCTGTCGTAAAAGTCGCCGCGAGGACGGTCATCGTCTCGCCAAGCTCGAATGAAAGATCGATCACCGGACGGTATTCGCGGCCGGCGACAATATCCTGAATATTCATCACGCATTCCCCTGTGGTAGTGCGCTTGAGCGACGATACGCTCACGACGATAGCGTAGCACCAGCCCACCACGTGTAAAGAAAACCCGAGCCTCCGCAGGTTGCGTTTTAGGGGGAAAATCAGTATCTTGAGGGTAACGGCCCAGAGGGCTTTTTAATTTACTTACTTACTATATGAATCGCGATTATCCTCTAGAGAAGGTGCGCAACTTCGGCATCGTAGCCCACGTGGACGCCGGCAAGACGACCACGTCTGAGCGCGTGCTCTTCTACACGGGCTCTCAGCACAAAATAGGCGAGGTGCACGAAGGAGAGACGACCACCGACTGGATGGAACAGGAGCGCGAGCGCGGCATCACCATCACCGCAGCCGCCAGCGCCACCTTCTGG
>CAYWQN010000025.1:10389-11687 GCA_964460875.1 uncultured Candidatus Saccharibacteria bacterium
CCGCTTCAACGTCATCGATACCCCGGGCCACATCGACTTCACCGCTGAAGTGAAGCGCTCCATGCGCGTCTTGGACGGCGCAATCGTCGTGTTCGACGGCGTCGCAGGCGTCGAGCCGCAGTCCGAAACGAACTGGCGCTACGCAGACGAAGCCAAAGTGCCCCGCCTCTGCTTCATCAACAAGCTTGATCGCACCGGAGCTTCGTTCGAGGATTCCTATGCCTCAATTCTCGACCGTCTCTCGAAGAAGGCCGTGCGCGCGCAGATTCCTATGGGCGCTGAAGGCGACTTCGCCGGCGTCGTAGACCTCCTCACCATGAAGAGCTACACCTTCGAAGGGAACATGGGCGAGAACGTTATCGAAGGCGAGATTCCGGAGCAGTACCTCGCAGACGCGAAGAAGTACCGCGCGGAATTCATCGAGCGCATCGTTGAGAACGACGACGCCCAGATGAACGCATACCTCGAAGGAAAGGAGCCTACGCTCGAGGAGCTGAAGGCGACGCTTCGCAAGGCAGTCATCAACAACCAGATCTTCCCGGTCTACACCGGTTCTGCGCTTAAGAACAAGGGCGTGCAGCTCGTTCTCGACGCAGTCGTCGACTACCTGCCGAGCCCGCTCGACCTCGCCGCCGTTAAGGGCACCAACCCGAAGACGGGAGAGGAGATAGAGCGCAAGGCTTCTGACGCAGAGCCGTTCACGGCGCTTGCCTTTAAATTGCAGACGGACCCGTTCGTCGGCGCCCTTACCTTCTTCCGCGTATACGCGGGCTCGGTCACGGCCGGTTCCTATGTCTACAACGCGAACACGGGCACCAAGGAGCGCGTCGGACGCATCGTCCGCCTTCAGGCTGACAAGCGCGAAGAAGTGGAGCAGGTCTTCACGGGAGAAATCGCCGCGATGGTGGGTCTTAAGGACACCAAGACCTCGCACACCCTCTGCGATGAGAACAATCCGATAATCCTCGAACAGATTAAATTCCCAGAACCCGTCGTGTCGCTCCGCATCGAGCCTGCAACTAAGGCTGACCAGGAGAAAATGGGCATGGCTATTCGCAAGCTTGCGGACGAGGACCCAACCTTCAAGGTAACCAGCGACGAAGAGACGGCCGAGACCATTATCTCGGGCATGGGTGAGCTTCACCTTGAAATTCTCGTCGACCGCATGAAGCGCGAGTTCAACGTCGTCGCAAACGTGGGTAAGCCGCAGGTGGCATACCGCGAGACGATTATGGGCGCCGCTGATGCTGAAGGTAAGTACATCAAGCAGACGGGCGGCAAGGGACAGTACGGCCACG
>CAYWQN010000026.1:0-9505 GCA_964460875.1 uncultured Candidatus Saccharibacteria bacterium
CGGTATAGAGGACGCGGCGAAAGTCTTCGTTTTCCAATGCTTCCTGCTCGATGTTTGTGACGAATCCTTTCATACAGAAAATAGGTGATGGTAGCTCATAAGCCAGCGTGCCCTCTCCTCTGATTATACTCCTGTTGCACGAAGGCTGCGTGAACGTACTCAACGCGCTAGATGCCGGCAACGCCGAACAATTTCCCTACCCCGAACGTTATCGCCATGGCGAGCACGCCGCCGACGACTACGCGGAGCGCTGCGGTACGCTTGCTTGCTCCGCCCGCGTACGCGCTCAGGGCGCCGGTCAATATAAGCGCGCAGAGTACTGCCGCAAACGTGAACTCAATGCGAAGCGGCAGCGGCGAAAGCGTTATAGCGGCAATCGGAATCACCGCGCCTACCGTAAACGCGGCTGCGGAAGCTGCGGCGGCGCGCCAAGGACTCGTGAGGTTATTGGGATCGATGCGGAGCTCGGCCTCAGTATGAGCGCCGAACGCGTCGTGTGCGGTAAGCTCTCGAGCAACCTGCTCAGCGGTCGTGCGCGAAAGCCCTTTCGCTTCGTAGAGACCCGTCAGCTCTTCGAGCTCCTTTTCAGGCTCGTTCTGCAGCTCCTGCCGCTCCTTCGCCAAAAGAGCTCGCTCGGTATCGCGCTGCGTACTCACCGAAACATACTCCCCTGCCGCCATCGAGAGGGCTCCTGCCAAGAGTCCGGCTATGCCGGCCGCAAGCACGTTCGCCGAAGCGTCCGCGGCGGCGATGCCGACGATGAGCGCCGCTACCGATACGATGCCATCGTTAGCACCGAGGACCGCCGCGCGGAGCGCGTTTATCGATGAAGAAGACGAGCCGACATGGGGCTCGGTATGCGCGTTAGAGGGTGAACTCATGCGAGGGAGTATACCAGCAAGGGTTCTCCGGCCCTTACGAGAGATCGAGCGGGCGCACCGGCGCAGCAACCGCCATCGGATTGTTCTTCCATTCGTCTGAAACGTCCGCGTACAGCTCGAGCTCATTGCCGTCCGGGTCGAGAATATAGATGGAATGCGTCACGCCATGGTCGGACGTGCCGATGATGCGCACGCCCTTCTCCATAAGCTCGGCGTACGCCGCTTTCGCGTCTTCCGGAGAGTCCCCAATTTTGAACCCGACATGGTAGAGCCCGGGTTCCGGGAAATGCTTCTCTTTGGCCGTCCCGCCTATCTCTATGAGAAGCATCTCGTGGTGCGTGCGCCCGGTGGTGAACATGGCCGCGCCATGCTCTTTCATGATTTGCGGGAATCCGAGCGTGTCGCGGTAGAACGCCGCCGAGCGTTCGAGGTTCGTAACGTACAGAACGACGTGCCCGAGCTCGAGTATCCTCATTTCTTTTTGGAAAACTCGCGGATGTCTGCGATGACCTCGCTCGCATGCACGGGCGGCTTCACGTTCTCGTATACTTTCGCAATCTTCCCGTCAGGCGCGATGAGGAACGACGTGCGCTTCGTACCCATATACGTCCGTCCCATCATCTTCTTCTCGCCCCAGACGCCGTATTTTGCAACGAGCTTTTTATCTTCGTCGGCCAAGAGCGTGAACGGCAGCTCATATGCGTCAACGAAGCGCCGATGGCTTTTGACGCTATCCGTCGAGACTCCGAGCACAACTGCTTTAATTTTCTTGAAATCCTGGAACTGATCGCGGATAGTGCATGCCTCGATGGTGCAGCCCGGCGTATCGTCCTTTGGGTAGAAATAGAGGAGCACCCACTTCCCGGCATAGTCGGATAATTTCCGCATCTTCCCGTCCTGGTCCGGAAGAGTAAACGCCGGCGCTTTCTTCCCTACGAGAGGCATTGTCATTGAGGGAGTATAGCGCGCAGTAGGCAAGAACCTAGATAATCACTACTATAGGCTGATGACCCTGCCTCCCTGGTTCATCGTCCTCGCGCTCGCCCTTGGCGGAACCATAGGATTCGTACTAACCGGGACCGGTCTCGTACCTCCTGCATTCCTATCTGAAAATGCGCGAAACTACAGCGGAGGACGCGCGACTACTACGCCTCCGGTACTCTTTGATTTCATCGAAATTATCGGCGGATGCGGACCGCATTATGAGGGAGACTGCGCTGTAGCGCGAAGCGGGCTCGCAAGCACGTCCCCCATTGCCGCACAGCTCCGTCCCGGCATGGTCCTCAAGGTCGCAGACACCGTGGAGACCGGTGAGGGCCGATGGTACAAAATCGCATTCGACGAATGGATACGCTACCCGGACCGCATTAACGGAGATTGGTATGTGGCGGAAAGCGATAAGGTACGCATCACGCGCGAGCCGGGAGAAATGGTACTTCCGGAAGACAGCCTTGCCTCAACAACGAAACGTATCCTTGTCGATCGTTCGGCCCAAACGCTCGATGCATATGATGGTCAGCAGCTTTTTATGCACGCATCCGTCTCAACAGGACTTGCGCTTACCCCTACCCCGCGTGGCGTGTTCTCGGTATATAAAAAGACCCCTGCTCGCTACATGCAGGGGCCACTCCCGGGCATAAGCGATCAGTACTATGACCTTCCTGGCGTCCCGTGGAATCTGTACTTTACCTACCAGGGCGGCGTCATACACGGCGCGTACTGGCACGACAGTTTCGGACAGCCATGGTCGCACGGTTGCGTGAACCTTTCCCCTGAAAACGCGCGAGTACTTTACGAGTGGGCAGACATCGGTACGCCCGTTATCGTTGAGGACTAAACTGCTGCATGCATGACAGCATACTCGCCTTCGGCGAGCGTCAGAACCGGCGCGGAAGTGCCCGTTGAAGAAAGCTAGTCGTACGCACGGTCCCAATCGATGTTGGGCGCATTGTAGTCAGAGCGGTAGTGTACCAATGCCTTTATCGGAAGTATCCCGAGGCCATCGCAGCATTCCACGTCATCGAGGCTGTAGTACTGCTCCGCAAGAAAATTAACGCCGGCAGAGCTTCCAGCGACAGTCTTGCCGTCGAGCTCCTTGTCCCATCCGTCGCATGCCGCCAGCGTCTCGATGAGTTTTCTCGTACGCCCGCCGCGGAAATACACGACATCGGTTTTGCTGAGCTGCTCCGTGAAATGGGCGGGATCCGCAAGCGTGAGCAGGACCTTTTGCGAAAGCTTCGATGCAAAAAAGAATTTATCCTGCTCGAAGACCGCCTGCCAGGAATCCTCGGGACGCGCGAAGAGGCATACAAGGATGCGCACCGGCTGATCGAACCCTTCGACCACTTCTTCGACGAACGATTTCCCCTCTCCCTCTGTCTTCTCGGCCTTCGCTCCAAGCAGCACGAATTTAGTCATGATGCAGGGCGTAAGACTAGCGATGCGGGCACCCGGCCCAGCAGCAGGGGCGGCGCATGCCGCCGGAGAGCTTTGATACCCCTTTCTTAATGCGGATGCCGCGCGTATCCGCCTTCTTCCCGGACGTGACCCAGCAGATCCATTCGCTTCGCGCGAGCGGCGTAATGTCATCCCAGACGGCCCTTGCCTTCGCGGATGCGTTCACTGCCTTGCGCAGGTCGGCAGGCATCGTATGCACAGCGCCGGACGCAGCTTTTTTCATGCGCTCACTATAGCAAAACCCCCGCGTTCGCGGGGGTTTTGCGCATACCGTTTCTTCGAAACCAGGGTTATCCCTGAATGACGATAGGGTCGGTGTGGAACTTGTTCTTGCTCTGGTCCACTTCGAGCGTCTGGAGGCTGTTGAGGTTCGCGCTCGTAGACGAGAACTTCACCTTGTCGAGACCGATCTGGAAGACTCCGAGATCTCCGTCTGCGCCGTTCGGGTTGATGGTGACCGTGACCGTGAAGGTCTCCGTGTCGCCTTCGCGAACGACGTAGAAGAACGCATTCTCCGAATCAGCAGTCGAAGTCATGGCCATGGTTATCGCGCTGTCCGTCGTGGAAGCGGACATGGCCGTGTCTATCACTGCACCGACGTACGACGTCGACGCCGTGTGGCCGAACGTATCTGCCGCGGAGTCGACTCCCTTCGGAACGTAGACGTCGTCGCCTACCGCAGTCACATCGAACTTGAGCGTGAAGGTTCCGTAGCTCGAAGTCGTGGTGTTGCTGTTGTAGGTCTGGACGGCATTTACTGAGTTCGTCGCCACCGAGATGCCGCCGTTCACGGCGATTGCCTGCTCGTTGCCGGTCGCGGTACCGCTCACGCTTGAAGCGTCGCCGGTGTCGGCGCCTTCTGCGTCGACGTTAGCGGATGCTACCGAGAACGTGAGGCTCTGGCCGGTGGCCGGGAAGTGGCCGGACTGGCCGAAGAGCTGTACAGACACCATGAACTTGGTGGTATCGTCCCCGTCCAGGCTTGCGTCGACATTCTTGAAGGTGATCGTGTTGTTCGCCTTGATGTCGCCCGTGAAGGACTTACCGCCGGAGGTAAGGGTAGCGCGGCGGATGATGTTCGTTATGTTCGCATCCGGACCTGCAGACGAAGAGGTGGCGACCGTGACCGTAAGGTCGTTGAGGGTAGCATCAGCGTCGTCTGCATTCTTGATCTCGAAGGCAAGCACGTCGAACGCATCCGAGGTCGCCGTAGCGTCCGCGACGAGCACGCCCGCAGCCGGGTTATTCGAGCTCTTCTTCACCGTCAGGTCGCCGTTCAAGGCGGCATTGAAGCCGAGCGTGATTTCCTCGCCGTTGCCGGCGTACTGCTGGATGCCCTTCGCGTCGACTGCGCGAATGCCGTCGGTCGGAATCTGGACCTTGAAAGTCTGATTCTCGTCGGAGCCGTCGATGGATCCCTGCGCGTCGGCGCGGATAGAGAGTTCTGCTTTCGCCCCTTCCTTGACTACACCGTCGACCGGAATGTCAATCGTGTAGAACTTCAGAGAGCCCGAGTGATCGGAGTCGTCATCCTGCCGATCCCAATCTGACTTCGAACCTGCGTCTACATCGCCGATCTTCTTGTTGCCGAGATAGACCGCGAGAGAGTCGACGTAATCCCATGGCTTCTGGCTGTAAGAGCCGGACACTGCCTGGAAGTCGACCGTGACGCGCTGCACCCGTGCATCGCCGCCCTTCACGTCGAAGGTGGCGATGGCGATCTCCTTGTTGGAGTCGCCTTCGCGGATGTCGTCCCCTGCCTTGAGGTCGAAGTTGCGGAAGTCCGCTTCCCCGCCCGAAAGACCGCCTGAGGTCGAGCCGGTTCCTGTCGAGCCGGTCGACGTGCTCATTGCATTTACCGCAGAGCGCGTGAGAGGCCCGAAATAGCCGGATGCGGGAGTGATGCCTTTTGCAGCCTGGAACGCGGCGACGGCATTCTTCGTCTGTGCGCCGAAGTAGCCGGTCGCGCCCGCAGGCACGCTGTATCCGTGATTGATAAGGAAGTTCTGGAGCGCAGTGACTTCAGCGCCGGAAGATCCGAGCGTGAGATTCTGCGTGAACGTCATCGCGGCCGAACTGCCCTGAAGGGCGGAGAGCTGCGCGAGCAATGCGGTAATCTGCGCCTGAAGCTGGTCAAGCGTTGCCGCCTTGGCCGGAATCGCGTTCCCGACGAGCAGGACCGCGGCCAGCGCTATCGTTGCAGCCTTTGCCGCTGCGGAATGAATAATCTTGTTCATGTTTGATAGACTAGTTTTATAAGAGATATGAAGCACGAGGTAATAATCCCTGTAGTGCGACTCCCGGAGGAGAGGGACAGATATAGGACAGGCGAGCGCCGAAAAAGTGACTCGCTCTATTGCCTGTCATATATGAGCCCCTGGCCTGTCCAAGCATGAGACGGGATATTGACGAGGCGGCCTTCATAGACGCTTATAACGAATATGCCGACGCGATATTCCGGTACTGCTACGTGCGGGTGCGCGACCGGGAGCGAGCCAAGGAACTGATGCAGGAGACCTTCACCAAAGCATGGGAATACGTGCAGAATGGCAAGGAAATCGAGAATATGCGGCCGTTCCTGTATACCGTTGCCCACAACGTATGCGTCAATGAAGCGGTTCGTTCCAAATCCTACTCGCTTGACGAGATGCGCGAGCATGCGGGGTACGATCCCGAGGATACGGCTTCAAGTTCGCCTGAACGCGACGCCGAGACAGCGCTCTTGATGAACAGGCTCGGCGGGCTGCGCGCGGCGGACCAGGAAGTGCTGACGCTCCGGTACATGAACGGACTGCCCGTTACCGAGATTGCCGCGATACTGAAGAAGACGCCCAACACCGTTTCAGTCCAGATAAAGAGAGCGCTTGAGGAACTGCGCAGAAGAATGGAACCAAACGTATGAAAAACAACATCGAATCACAACTAGAAAATGCGCAGAAGCGAATTGCACTCAGCGACTCTGAGAAGGATTTTCACCGTTCGGAACTTCAGAATTTTATCCGTGCGAAGCGCAGGCTCCCCGTGCCCTCTCCATTCCACGCTATAGCGTCGCCGTTCTTCGCGATGCGGTACGCCGTGGCGGCCTTGCTCCTTGTCGTCGCAAGCGGCGCAGGCATAGCGTCCGCATCAGAGGCATCGCTTCCTGGAGATCCGTTGTATGCCGTGAAAGTGAGGATTACCGAGCCGGTGCGCGTGGCCCTCACGCTCGATCCGAAAGCGAAAGCGAGCCTCGAGGTATCGCTCGTCGACGCGCGTCTGAAGGAGGTGGCTCAAGCGTCGGTGGAGGGCGGCTTTGATACGCAAGCGCTCGCGGATGCGTCTGCATCGCTGCAGAATTCCATCAACGCCGCGCAGGCGAACATAGCCGCGCTGCAGGAAAGCAACGACGACGATACCGCTTATGAATCGGCGTCCGACCTCCAGGCGACGCTTTCGGCGCATGCAAAAATCCTGCAGAAAGTCCGCTCCGCAGTGCCTGCAGAATCAGCGGACGTCGGCGCCATCGCCATGGCCGTCGAAGCAGAATCGGATCAGACTGACGCACTCGTCGCCTCGACGACCGACGCTATCGTTGGATCTGACCAAGATCTTCTGGACGAATCGACCGACACGCAGCAGGACGATACCTCCGACTCGCTCGCGAAGATTAAAGCGGATATCGCGGACGCGCTCGGATCATTCGACACGAGCGATCGCGCCGACGTGGCCGCGGCGCTCGACCAGATAAACGCTGTCATTGCCCGAGCAAAGACAAAGGATGACGCAGGCGACCCCAAGGGCGCCTACCTGCTCTACATAGACGCTGGCAAGAAGATTACCGAGCTTACGACGGCCATAGAGGCAGACCAGGCCCTCAACATCGACGTTATAGACTCGTCGCTCAACGGCTCCTAGAAGACCTCCTCGAGAGGAACGACTGCCCTTTTATTTGGTCGCAGAGTATTCGACGACCCACTCGATGCCAAACTTATCCCGGAACATCGCAAAGGATGCGTCCTCCGCGCTTTCATCCATAGGCACTTCTACCTGCCCGCCGATAGACAAGCCGTTCGATATCCTTATAGCTTCTTCCTTACTTCTGACCGCTACGTGGATCTTGCTCCGGTTCTCATTCTCGCTCACTGTGCCCATGAAGCTCGGCACGTCGTTCCCGATGAGCATGTTCGCGCCGTCAATTGGCAGCGTAATCCGCATGAGCTTATCCGCATCCCCTTCCCCAACCGGGAATTCCGGTGTCGCGATATCCTTGAAGCGCGTCACCGTCTCGAACTCGCCCCCGAAAACTGATTTATAAAAATTGAATGCCTCTTCGGCATTTCCGTTAAAGTTTATCCACGGGCTTATGGTAGTCATGGACGGATTATACAGTTTTTGCCAGGTAATTCACCATACGAAATAACGAGTAGCTGGCGGCCTGAGACGATAGTGAAACCTGTATAGGTTACGGGGATTGCTAATAGCCCGTAGACCCTACTATGGATAGGCTATGCAAAGCTCCGACGAGAAGACCAGAACATTTTATAGAGGACCGAGAATATTGGGCCTGATAGAGGCTGGGTTCCCTTCGCCTGCGGAGGAAGAATTGAGTGATGTGATGAATTTTGATGAGTATCTGACGCCCAATAAGGAATCAAGCTACATTTTAAAAGTTAAGGGCGACTCGATGATTGGCGCCGGAATTCTTGAGGGCGACATGGTTGTGGTAGAGCGTCGTCAGACCTACAAACCTGGTCAGATAGTTATTGCGTCCGTTGATGGAGAGTACACAATCAAATATCTTAAAAAACAAAATAATAACTACTATCTGGAGCCGGCTAACGCTGCATACAAGCCAATCTACCCGAAGGGAGAAATGGTAATAGAAGCGGTCGTGGTAGCGGTAGTACGCAAATACTGACTATGGCATGGGGTTCCGTTGGCTCATTCCCGCGCGCCATCCTGCACATAGACGGGGATTCATTCTTCGCTTCCTGCGAGATAGCCAAAAATCCGAGCCTTCGCGGTAAGGCGGTGATCACAGGAAAAGAACGAGGCATAGTCTCTGCGTGTACATACGAAGCGAAGGCGCGCGGCATAAAACGCGGCATGACTCTTTCGGAGGTACGAAAGATATGCCCGGACGCGGTGATACTGCCGTCCGATTACGAGACCTACAGCCTTTTTTCGGAGCGTATGTACGCAGTTGTCCGGCGGTTCACTCCTGCCGTGGAGGAATACAGTATCGACGAGTGCTTTGCAGACCTGACAGGCTTGCGCCGTTCGCTGCATATGTCATACCCCCAAATTGCAGCAAAAATAAAAGAGCAGCTTGATGGCGAACTCGGGATGACGTTTTCCATAGGAGTTTCGGCGACGAAGACGCTCGCTAAAGTTGGTTCGAAATGGAAAAAACCATCAGGCCTTACGCTTATTCCGCTACGTGATGCGCCTATCTTTCTTAAGGAACTGGATGTGGGGGCAATATGGGGTATCGGCAGACAGACCACTGCCTTTCTCAATACGCACGGCATCCGAACGGCGAATCAATTTGCCCGAAAAGACGAAGCGTGGATACGTGCGCATGTCTCAAAACCGTATGTTGAAACATGGCAGGAGTTGAACGGCATCGTTGCTAATGAATTGAACTTAACGGGACGTGACACGTATCAGTCGATAAGCAAAACAAAGACCTTCACCCCGCCCTCAAGCGACATGGCTTTTGTGCATGCCCAGCTCTCAAAGAACGTAGAAAACGCATGTATCAAGGCTCGTCGTTGGAAACTCTCTGCTCCCGTGGTTTTCTTCTTTCTTAAAACTCAAGATTTCCGCTTCCATGGCTATGAAGTTCCTCTTCCCTTTCCCACCGCTAACCCTGTCGACATACTTCGAGAGATTCGAAAATATTTCCTCAAGGTCTATAAGAAAGGGACCTTATACAGAGCTACCGGTATCACGCTCATTAATCTCGTCGACGAAGGAACTGCCCAATTAGATATATTCGGGTCAGTTAATAAGTCTGAGGCGGTGAAACGAGTATTTGATAGCACCGACTCTCTTGCAAAGAAATACGGAAAGCACGTTTTATTTCTCGGCTCTAGTTTTAAGGCAATGAGGTTCTCTTCCCACCTCGGGGAACGGGGTGATGTTGCTGACAGAACGAATACCTTGTTTCGTGGCGAATCGAAACG
>CAYWQN010000027.1:0-9328 GCA_964460875.1 uncultured Candidatus Saccharibacteria bacterium
AAAGAATACCAATGATGGCGACTACCATCAGGAGCTCGATAAGGGTGAAGCCGCGTGCGGACGAAGGGGTCATAGAGCGATTTGTTCAGGAGTCGGAAGCGGCGCCTGCGTAGTGACATGTTTAAACTGGAAAAGGGTGAGTGCCAAGAGTGCGAGGGCGATGATGCCCATTACTATTTGCGCTCCTCCCGGAGTCTTCACTATCCCGGTCTTAATGATAAGGCTTGTAAAAAAAGAGGGCTTGGGGGCTGGGCGGGTCTGGCCGCTCGGCACGGCTTCGTCGAATTCAACGGTCATAGGGGAAAGTATACCGTGCCCAGCTGATTCCCTATCCCCGCCCTGTAGATACGGCTAGCCGAGCTTATCGACCCGGTTCTGATGGCGTCCGCCTTCAAACGAGGTCTCAAGGAAGATGCGCACGGCCTCTTTGCAGTCCTCCTCTGAGAGAAATCGAAAGCCTAGGGAGAGCATATTCGCGTCGTTGTGCTTGCGAGAAAGCCGCACGATGTCGTACCCGTCAGAGGCGCCTGCAGCACCGGTGATATCTATTGCGGAAACTGCGCCCGTGCGTCCATGAAAGACCGCGGCGCGTGCGCCCGGGATGCGGTTTGCGGCCATTGCTTCGCCGTTCCCGCTTCCTCCGCCGATTATGCCGAAACTGCCTGGAGTCGCCGCTACCTTCTGTGCGCACGGCACCATAAAGTCAGGATAATCGTCCGCAGCGTCAAAAGTGTGAGCACCGCAATCTTCTACCTCGTGGCCGAGCTCCCGCCCGACATACTCCATAAGCGTCTGCTTCATCAGAAACCCGCCGTGATCTGCCGCGAAGAATATTTTCATAGAAGGCCGTTATTTGCTGAATTGCATCGTGGCGAGAACGCCGGCGAGCCAGGTATCAAGCGCAGCATACGTGGTTACCTCGAACAGGTAGCCGTTATGGATGAACCAGACTTCAGAGGAGTCCCCGATGATGGGGGCTACGCTGTTGAAATGCACGGCGCGGATATTCCCTGGCAGGATGACTTCCGTGACGTTTTTCATGGGGGCGCCCTTCAAGTCAGTCTTGATGCGTTCCTGTGAAATCTGCGTCTCCGGATACGGGATGACGAATATCTGGAACCCTTTTGATTCCTCGCCGGTTTTCTGGAAGACTATCGTGAGCGCGTCGGCGCCTTCCGGATATTCCGTCTCCACGAAGTCGAGCGGATATTTTATGGAAAAGCCGTAGTGCGTATTCGTATAGATTGCCTGGCCGTCGGTATCGCTCGGCTCAGCTCGGCCGCTCCGGAGCTTGTTAGCACTCTGCCCTATCGCGCCTACGCTTGGGTCGTGCGGGACGAGCGCATAGGTTATGCCGGCGCCGATAAGAGCGCCGACGATAAGCGTGCCGATGATTGGTGCAGGCTTCATATGCTTAGTATAACCACACGCCGCGCAGATACACATTCCCGCGCAGGTAAATGCTCCTGGCTGGAGGAATGGTTGCTGTATAGATTATGACGATGATGCCTTGCGCGCCGCTGCCGCCGCTGCCCGCGGTGCATGGGTCCTCGCCTGCTTGGTTATAGGACCCGATTGCGCCGCCGCCGCCGCCGTAATTTTTTCCGTACCCGCCGTAGCCGGATATGCCAGCAATGTCGCCATTCGAGCACCCGCCGCCGCCGCCGCCGCCGCCGGCGCCATGCGTCCCATCGAAAGAAGTATCCATGCCGCCGGTCCCGCCTGCCGTCGGCGAGCCGAGAGAGCCTCTGCCTCCGCCCCCGCCCCCGCCCACGGTGCCATCGCTTCCCGGAACGCCGTTCGTAGCGCTTCCCGCGCCGCCGCCGCTACCGCTCGTTCCATTTCCTCCAGCGGCTCCGCTATTGGTGGTTGCCGCCGTCCCCGCAGACGAGCTGCCGCCGTTAGAGCCGCCGCCGCCCGACCCGCCCCAGGTAGTAGCATTACCATCGCCGCCCGCCTTCCCGGCACCATTCATCCCGGCCGCCCCGCCGCCGCCTGCGCCGCCGAAGTTGTTGCCGAGGCCGCCGTTGCCGCCTGCATACTTCAAGCTGCCCGTGGAGTTTGCGGTGGAGCCTCCCGCGCCTGCATACGAGCCATCCCCGCTTTTCCCGCCCGCGCAGCTTATAGAAGCGCTCGAGCTCGCAGCACCATTAAAGTAGGTATCGCCCTGGCTCCCGCCGGCCGCTACTGCATACGTGGCGGTACCGCCCGGCGTGAGCGTAATGTTCGACGACGAGGCATACGCACCACCGCCGCCGCCATAATTATTGAATTCGTTCGAAGAGCCGTCGCCTCCAGAACCGATACAAGCCACTTGGTTATCGCTCGAGTTCCAATCGCTTGGGACGCTAAACGTATTGGCGCCGCCGCCATTACAGCCGGTATTCGCCGTACAGAATATGGTCGTCGCCGCGTCTGCGGTCAGCGGCGCAAGCGCGATGAGGAGCGCAAGCGCGAGAGAAAAAAGATTAACTCTGGCCGGTCTTGATAGCATGCTCGATAAGCGTGTGGGTGTAGCCGGCTTCGTTGTCGTACCACGCAAGAACCTTGACCAGCGTCTTGTCGACCACCCGCGTCATAGCAAGGTCGGCGATTGAGGCGTGCTCGTTCCCAAGTATGTCCGAAGAGACAAGCGGCTCGTCGGTAACGGCGAATATGCCGCTCCAGCGCTTCTCACTTGCAGCTTTCTTCAAAATCTCGTTCACTTCTTCGGCAGAGGTGTCGCGCTTCGCGACAAAGGTGATGTCTGCGATAGAGCCGGCCGGTACCGGAACACGGAGCGATATGCCGTCGAACTTTCCGGAAAGCGCTGGATACGCCTTCGTGACGGCAATCGCCGCACCGGTGGAAGATGGGACGATGTTCTGCGCGGCTGCGCGTCCCTCGCGAAGGTCCTTCTTCGACGGACCGTCCACGAGCACCTGGCTTGCAGTATACCCGTGCGTCGTTGAGAGAATGGCGCGCTCAATACCGATACTTTCGTCCATGATGGCGATGACTGGGGACGAGGCGTTCGTGGTACACGATGCGTTGCTGGTCACGGGACAAACACCGAACTTCGATTCATCAAGACCCATGAGGATGGTGGCGCCAGCAGAACCTTCTTCCCCTTTCCCGGGAGCAGAGATGACTACGCGGCGCGCGCCCGCATCAATATGCGCCTTCGCCTTATCATAGTCAGTGAAGAACCCGGTTGATTCAACGACCACGTCGATAGCGAGGTCCTTCCACGGGAGCGCACTCGGCTCCTTTTCCGAGAGCACTTTCACTTCTTTCCCGTTTATCATGAGAGCTCCCTCCTTCACTGCAACCTCGAACGGCGCCCGCTTATACACCGTGTCGTACTTCAAGAGATACGCGAGGCTTTCAAGGCTCCCGAGGTCGTTCACGGCGACTACCTCAAGCTCCGGCCGGTCATAGGCCTGCCGCACGAATGCCCTTCCGATTCTCCCGAACCCGTTTATCGCGATGCGTAGTTTTTTCATATGGCCCGATTTTACCATGAGCCTTAGCGAGACCCCCTACGGCTTTGCCGGAAAGTAGAATGTCTGCCGCAGGAGCTCCAGGAGCGGGGCCGAGCGCGCAGCCGTCGAGAGCTCGTACAGAAATCCGTCATGAACGAACCAGAGCGCCACGCCATCCCCGTCCCAATCGGGCGAGCTGGTGTGGAAGGAGAGCGCCGCCGTCCCGTCCGCAAGCGTCGCATTTGAGAACTCGGTCGGCTCCTCGTCAGGAATAAAAGCGCGGATATTCGCGGCAGAAAGATTCCCCGCCCCCTCCACAAGCGGAAGCACCACAATAAGCGCCATATCTCCCGCCTTATTCACGAGCACTATTTCTTCGCCCCTGCCATCTGCCACCGACTGATTGGGTACCGCGAATCCTTCCGGGATGCGGAAAGAAAACGCCGGTGCCTCATTCTGGTACCACGCCTCGGCGGCAGGATCGAACCGGTACGGCGAAGAGCTCGCTACGCCAGAAGGAGTAGCCGGGCCGTGGGTCGTCATAAGGAAGAAAAGACCAGCCGCCGCAAGTAGTGCGAGCGCAACACCTAGAGGAACGACCTTGCTTCCTTCCCCGCTCATGACGCTACTCGCATTCGCCCTTGTAGACTGGAAGGCATCCGGAAGAAACAGGAGCAGACGGGTCAACGCCAAGGTCGGTAATCATGTGGTTTCGGAGCATCGTCCGCAATTCTTCTGCTTTTCCGGCCGCCGACGGATCCCCAATAAGATTTTTTGTTTCACCCGGATCATTCACCGTGTTGTAGAGTTCCTCCGTTTCCGATTCGAGCGTCAGGATGTATTTCCAACCGTCGGCGGTTGTAACGCTCCGCTTATGCGTAAAGTCGCGGTAATCGGTCTCCGAGTAGACGGTGTAGCCCTGCATTCCTGGATTACGCATATATGCAAGAAGGTCGGGGCGTCCGTTTGTTTGCGCGGCGTACGCTTGCGGAGCGGAAATGCCGAGAAGTCTTACGAGCGCGGGGCCGATATCCATCGTCGAAACTTGCGACGTGATTTTCGCTCCGGATGCGCCCGGAATGCGGACAATGAGCGGCACGTGAACGAGTTCGTTATACAGCGTGTGCCCGTGATCAATGCCGCCGTGCTCGTAGTACTCTTCGCCGTGATCCGCAAGAACGACGATGACAGTTTTGTCATAGAGGCCGCGTTCTTTGAGTTGCGCCACCAAGTCGCCCACTTCGGCATCAGCTTCGCGAAGTTTGCTGTCGTACAAGCCCGCCCAGTACGCGGCATCAGCGGGAGTGAGAGTTATACCGCCGGGAAGAAGCTGGTCCTCACGAAGTTTCGCTTCTTCCTTAGGACTTCCGGTGTGTAGGAAGGACGCTCCCATACCTCTTCGATAGGCTTTTCCTGAGTAAGTTTCTCATGAGCAGGGGTGTCCGCGCTTATTTTAGCCTTTTTATTCGCTTTCGAGCGCTCATCATTGAATCGGTGCTCGCGTATAGAAGGTTCATATACGTACCAGCTGCGCCCTACCAGCTTTGAATCTACCCTTCCTTCGCGGCAGAGCTGGCCTATGTAGTCTTTTGCGTATCCGCTTACCTTTGCCGCACGCTTAGACGAGATATAAAGCTTTCCTTCGATAGTAAGTTCATCCATGCCTTGTAGTATATAGGTATCTTGTTTGAACGAGAAATACAGCAAATACGGCTCTAGGGGGTAGGAGCCTCTGCTTCCGGTTCAGGTTCTGGCTGCGGCTCTGGTTCAGGGGATGGTTCTTCTATGGGCGGCTCTTCTTCAGCGGGCGGCTCCTCTGGTGGTGTTTCCGTAGGCGGCGTCGTAGTCGCGGGAGGCTCATCTCCCGGGGTTTCTGGTCCCTCTTCTGGCGTTCCGCTCCCCTCTTCCGGAGTCGGGTCTTGAGGCGTGCTTGGAGGCATAGGAGGCTTCGGAACGATGACTTTGGCGTTCTCGTCCCAGGTAATAAGCGGCTTCGGGTTCTTTACGCGAAGCGGATCGTTCTTGGCCTGCTCCTCGGGAGAAGGCTGGTAATACGGCGCAGTCTCCTCGTCCGGCGCTATAAGCTTCCCGACCAATCCCTTATATACGGTAGCGACCACCTTCTGCGAGAGTCCGTTCTTTTTCTCGCGCTCTTTCGCTTCAGTGAGGAGCTGGCGCTCTTGGTCGCGCACCTGCGCGAGCTCGCTCTCTGCATACGCGCGCAAATCGCCGCCGCGCAGAAGCGCCTTCGAGATGCGGAGCGTTTTGTCGTACGTTACAGCTTGCCACGCAGCGTCGGCGATATCGACGGTGTCGAGCTCGTAGTCGATATAGAACCACTCCGCATCCTCGCTGACGGCTGTCACGCGCATGGAAAAATCATAGTCGTCGAGATCGGCCGAGAGGAGGAAGGAATTGTCCACGGACCGGACTTCCGTTGCGGACGAATAGACAGAGTCGCGTACTGCGGGAACTGCGGCGAAGGTGGCGCTCGTCGAGAAGAATAAGAGGCCGAGTATGATGGGCACGGCGTTGTTGTACTTGATGAAGTGCGCGAGCGCTTCCCCCTTTCCCTGTTGCTCCTTTTTCATATCGGTATTCATAAGCGGCTAATAATCCTGGAACTGCCAGAAGGCCGCAGAACTTGCGGTATAGGTAACGGCAAGGTAAGGGTCTTGGGAAGTACCGCTCTGTTCAGAAGAAGAGAACGTTGCAGTATTCTCCGCCACTACGTCAAACCCCGAAACAATCGCGGCATTGGTTACATCGTGTCCCTCTCGCACACCAAGACAGGTGATACCCGCAGTAGCACTGCAGGCGCTTGCTTGTCCGCTTTTCTTTATCCATCCGTTTCCGGTGGCATTAAGCGTAAAAACGAGATACGCGCTGGTAGTAATGGAGCTGATATCTTTTCTCTGCCCGCTGTCGATACCCTCGGTCGGGTTGCTGACTGCTCCGCACTGGTCGTAGTCCGCATTCGCAAGCACGGTGTGGGTCGCCTGCGAAGTCTGCGTCACGGTAAGAAAGTCCGTTCCGTCGTTATCAGTATTTGTTTTTGTAAGGGTATACAGGTTGAGCGTAGCCGCAGTAATGGTCGCATTGCTGGGAATACTTGAGGTATCGAATGGTAGGAACGTGCGGTCAATTGTGCAAAGAAAGAGCGAGAGAAAAGTACTTGAGAAGCTCATTGCAGAAACCGAAAGCGTTGTTGCCGTGTAAGAAAAACTGGTTCCGGTTGCGGCGTCGTGTGTTGCACTCCATCTCGTTCCACAATCGTTAGTATCGTCTCTGTTCTGAGTCCACCCATCCCCCGCCCCGCTGTAGATATCGGCCGCATGCGCCTTAGGCAGGAAGAGCGTGGCGAGCGGACTCTCGGTATGAAGCGCATTGAACGCAGCGGTGGTGGTAGTGGCATGCTCGATATACCGCCATTCATTCCCCTGCCGAGTAAACGTAGGTTTGGAATAGAACACCGCCATATACGTTGGTGGCGCTTCCGAGGTTCCTGGAACAATAACCCGGGTATAGGAGGTCTCCGTGCGCTTGGCGACGTCTTCGTCCGGAGCAAGCTTTTCCGGAAGCGGATTCCCGAGATACTGATATTTCACTTCCGCCTCCTGCCCTGCTGGTGCGGGCACCACATCGTACGCAATGACTTCGCGCGAAAAGACTGCATCCTCATGGGGCGCTTTCACCTGGGGTGCCGTCAGGAGAAATAGAGCGAGTGCCAGCATGGTCGCAGAGGCAGAAGCGATGAGTGTGATTCGATTCATACTATTAGAAGTTCGCGCTCTGCGTCCCGAATATCTTCAGGGTCGACGTAGCGGTGGTGGCGAGGAAGCTCCAGACATCGCACTTATTCGCCGTCGTCGTTTGGGTCGGCGCCGTGCCACCCGCCCACAGTACCTGGGTTCCCCACGAAATGGCTCCTGCAGTAGCGTTCGGGTTGCATACGGTGAGCACGAGCTTCTGGCCTTCTATAAAGCCGGAGAAGCTGATGGTCGTTGCAGAAGTTCCCGTACGCACCAGCTGCTGATTGCCATTCCTCCAATCGACCGTCATGGAGGTAGAGGTGGCGAGCGTATTCTCTGCAACAACGATTGCCTTGCCGCTCGCGATAGCCAAGCCCGCCCACGGCGTCGAGGACGCCACTCCTATCGCGGTCTCGGCGATAATGTTGCCGTTTCCGGCAGGCGTGCCTGAAGGGCACGCGCCGCCCGTACAGACCGAGAGGTTGCCGTCCGGGAAAATCGAGCCGCCGCCCGAGTTGAGTGTGAACTGGTCGGTACCGCCGTTAGCTTCGCGGAACCGTATCGCAGTCGCGGACGGGCGGTTGATGTAGAGGGCGTCCCCTATCGCTGAGAGGAAGTTGTAGTTGCTGCCGTTTGCAAACGCGCTGTTGAGATAGATAGCGCCGTACCCCGAGTTACTCGCCCAGGTTCCCATCGCCACGTTTCCTACGCTACCTGATGACTGCACGGTCAGGTTCGCGTTCGGGCTTGTCGAGCCGATACCCACATTGCCGCCTGAAGGAGCGAGTGCGAGGTTATGCCACGCGGTGCCGAGGCGCGATGCGGCGATAATGCCGTAATTGCCCGTTGAGCTGTATCCGAGGAATAGGCCTTCGGTAGTATCCGTCGTATCGCTAAAGAGCGCACTGGAAGGCAGGCCTTCGCGCGTGCCAGCGCTCGCTACATGCAGTGTCTGCGCAGAGCCGGCAATGCCGATACCCACGTTTCCGGTCGACGTAATAGTCAGGAAATCAGACGAGCCGCCGTCTCGAATGCGGAAAGAATCGTCAGTGTTGTTGAACAAGAGCCACTTCCGAACGTTCCCTTCGTAGAGCTCGAATCCAGGGTTTCCATCTGCATTAGAGTCGACGCTTATTCTTGCCGTCGATGCAGCGTAGACAGTGAGGTTCCTCGTAGGACTAGTAGTGCCGATACCCACGTAGCCAGTCGAGAGCGATGCAGTCATAGGCGTTACCGAGACGCCGCTGAAGGCGTTCGTCGTTCCCTGAAGCAGGAAGTTGTTCGATCCATCGAGCGCCCAGCGGAATCCGCTGCCGTTGGCCGCGATAGCTTCGAGAGACGCGAAGTTGGTCCAAGATCGGATGACGCCAGCGACCGTAAGAGTGCTTGAAGGAGAAGTGGTGCCGATACCGACGTTGCCACTTGCATCAATAATGAACGGTGTCGAGTCAGGCGACGTCGAATCCTCGACGATAAACGACGGTCCTGAGCCAGTGTTGGTCACCGAGAGTTTTGCATACGGAGTAGATGAGCCAATACCAATATCACCAGCAGAATCAACGGTGAATCGCTCCGCGCCATTCTGAGTGTCGAAGATACGGAAACGCTCGTCTGAGTCGACGTTCTGAAACGCCCAAGCACCATTTGCAACCGTCGCACCTACGATTTCTAATTGCTGGTTCGCACCTTGGAAGACGGCGTTCCCTACAATTGAAAGAGCGCGGTACGGAGAAGTGGTGCCGATGCCGAGGCGACTATTGGTGTTGTCCCAGAAGAAGGCGCTGGTGCCTGAATGGGGTGCCTGGGTCAGCTTCGTGCCATCAGAGAACACGACGCCACCGTTGTAGAAGGTGGTGGTAGCAGTACCGCCATTGGCGAGCGTGTTGGAGAAGGAGGAGCCACCGACGCAAGTGCCCGCTATCGCAAAACAACCCGCCGTGAGGTTGATACCAGCTCCAAAGGATGAGGTTGCAGTACCAGTGACATCAAGCTTCAACAAGGTCGTAGAGCCCGTCGAACTATTAAAGGAAGCGAAAGAAGACGTGGTAGTGGCAAATGTCGTCGGCGAGGAGGTCGAGATATAGAGGGTGCTGTTGATCGCGCGGAAGTTGA
>CAYWQN010000028.1:0-8546 GCA_964460875.1 uncultured Candidatus Saccharibacteria bacterium
GGCTTCTCCCTTATGCTCGCGGTCTCTCTCACCCTCCTTTATTTCACCACCTCCGGCGTGAACGCCGCCTAATCTTAAGAAGGCGCCTATTGCGAGCCGGAGACAAAGAGACAACGAAGGAAGTAGATGTAAGATAAGCCATATACAAGAGTATCGAAGCTGATATAATTCAGATATGGGAAAAATAGAAAAGCGAAACGAAACGGAGGTTCGTCGGTCGGCGATGAATAAAGCCATCATCGGCTCGATACAGGCCGCCGGCCTTCTTGCAGTTGCGGCTGTCGCGCCTAATGTCATTGGCGCACTTGGCAAGATGAAACTGCTTCCGCAGATGCGTTATAGGGTAAACTCGGCGCTCGATCGGATGGTAGAGAAGGGATATGTGCGGATTGAGAAGTCCGGTGGCATGACCGAAGTTTGCCTCACTGAGAAGGGAGAAGCCTTTGCCATGATGGTGATGGAAGGGGAAAAGAAATCGAAGAAGCCAAAGCGCTGGGATGGAAAGTGGCGGGTCGTTTCCTATGACCTCAAGGGTGCGACGTCTACGCTCCGTGCCCGACTTCGCGAACTCCTGAAGTCATTTGGCTTTGTTCTTCTTCAACAGAGCGTCTGGGTGTATCCGTACGACTGTGAAGACGTAATCTTTATTTTGAAACGCGAGCTCCGCCTCGGTGGCAGCCTCCTCTATATTATCGCCGATCAGATAGAAAACGATGGAAAGCTCCGTACCCACTTCTCCCTCCCTTCCGCACGAAGCTAACCGTACGAATTTTCCTTCTTCTAGATATACAAAAAAGTATCAGCTTCAATAATGTTGTACAGGACGTAATCGTAAGTAGCACACTTGACGGGGGAAGGGGTCGGAGTATGGTTGGGCCATGTTGCGAGCACATAGGGCAGTTTTCGCTCTCTCGCTCGTCCTCCTCGCAGGTGGCGCCTTCGTTCCGCACGCACACGCTGCTTTCTCTACGCTCCATTGGAACTACTACTTCGATCAAGCCGCAGGAACGGTCAATCAGAATGCTGACGTCCTGATAACGGACGGAGGCACCTTCTCAGTCCCTCTGAACGCACCAGGGAAGACAAACATACAAACATCGCTTCCGCCCCAGGAAGAGGGAAATTATTTTGGCGCGGCCCAGTTATTTTTTATCAATCCAGATACTGGGGAGCGAGAAGCTCTCGGTAAAGTACGAAGAAGTCTTACTTGGGCCCAGGCAGGCACCTATGAGCTGGATGTGTATGCGGATTTGGTCGTAGTAACTCAAGCACCGGTAAATCGGCTTTTTGCTTGGCTTGTACCTACTGCGCACGCGCAGACGACAGATAACCCGTTCCATCGATATATTGAAACCATCCGGTTCACTATTGTGGACGGACCTATTCCACCGCCCCCGTGCTGCTCATCAGTACTTTTCCTGCCGGGCATAAAAGGAAGCGCTTTGAAAGAAGGAGAGGATACGCTGTGGCCCGCAAGTGTTTGGAGTCGCGACATCGACAGGCTTGCCTTGGATGAAAATGGAGAAAGTGTAAACCAAATCATCGTCGCTGGGGTCTTGTCGAATTTTTACACTACTGACGTATATGGGGGTTTCGCTACCTATATGGATAGTTTGACTGACGACAGCGGTGACGGAACGATTCGAGAGTGGAAACCGTTTGCATATGATTGGAGATTTTCTCCTGAAAAGATTCTGACAGAAGGTGTTGCAACTCCAGAAGGCACCGTCGATTTGGTTCAGACCCTAGAAGAGCTCGCCAGCAATTCCAAATCAGGGAAGGTGACAATCATCGCCCACTCTATGGGAGGACTTATGGGCAAGGCGCTTATCCAAGAACTCGTGAACAGAGGAGAGGAGAGCCTTGTAGATTCGTTCGTTATGGTGGGTACACCGCAGCTCGGTACCCCTCAGGGAGCTTCATCACTCCTGCATGGAGACGAGGAGGGAATACTTGGCGGCGTAATCGTTGATGCATCGGACGTACGTGAGGTTGCGCAGGGCATGGAGAGTGCCTATAACCTGCTTCCTTCCGCACGCTACTTTACTGATGTTACTGATCCGGTCATTACTTTCGATTCCAGCGCTTCATACGCTGATGCATGGAAAAGCCGGTGGGGAAGTTCGATAGATAGTTTTTCAGAATTCTCTGAGTTCATAACTGGCACGGGAGTTCCCCGTACGCATCCCAGCGCTTCAAACTTAGTCGCGCCGGAAGTTCTACGATCTGATGTCGCTGCTTCCACAGCAGCTTTCCATGAGACGTACGATGACTTCGATTTCCCCAATACCATCCGTGTTGTTCAGGTAGCGGGGTGGGGAGTACCGACCGTCAAGTCGATAGAATACGAAACGAAATATCATTTCCTTCCTGGGTACCAGATACATACGACCAGTGAAGGAGATAGGACGGTTGTATATCCGAGTGCAGTTTCGTCAAACACCGAAGATACATATTTTTTTGATTTGGCCTCCTACAATGCGCTCGAGTCAACACCAGATTATGAACACAGGAATCTCCTAAGTGCGCCTCCAGTACAAAACACTATCGAAGCAGTCTTAAAGAATGGTCCTATTCTTAATAGCTATATTGCAAAAACAAAACCTCTTCCTGGGAGTTTAACTGAAAAACTTCTTGTCAGTACACATTCTCCCGTTCTTCTTGGTGTTCATGACAACCACGGAAACTTCACTGGTATAAAACCAGATCAAAATCCTTTTTCTGGATTCTTACTCGTTGATGAAGGCATCCCGGGAAGCACCTTCCTTGCTTCCGGTGGAAATCAGTTCGTATTCCTTCCTAAACAAGGGTCGTATACTTTTAAGTTTGAAGGTACAGCAAGTGGTCCTGCGACCGTAGAAGTAGGTAACGTCTCAAACGATACCGTTACGCCCATCTCTACATACACAGATATCCCAGTTACTTCGAACACCGAGGCGTCATTTATTGTGAATACAGACGCTCCTCAAGGAACGGCAATAGCCGTCGATAAAGATGGGAATGGGACAACTGATGTGTCTATCACGCCAGATGGTTATGTACCGCCTTCTCCGTCGACGCCCACCTTCGAAGAACTCATCTCTACTTTAAAAGTGAAGATTCAAAGTTTGAGTACCACTGTAAAACTCAAAACAAATCTTTTAAAGAAGATAGAAAACATAGAGAAAAAGATAGAAAAACAGAAACAGAAAAAATCGAAAGTACTTGATAATTTGCTGAATCAAATCGCAAAGAAAGCAGGGAAGGGGAAGATAGATACAGAATCAGCAGCAGAAATCACAACTTTATTGAATGAATTGGAGACGCACAGCGGTACGTTCCCGCTCGATGCAAATTTACTTCAGCAATTATGGGACAAAATAGGTGTTCTCAGTGCCAAGCCTGCACTTAAGGAGACTCTGTTAAAGCGAATTACACGACTTGAAGAGACCGTTGTTCTATCTCGTACATTAGCTCGACTAACAGAAACGGTGGCAAAGAAGGGTATGCAGGGGAAAATTACAGATGTGGATCTTCAAGAAATCTTGGAACTATTAAACGTCATTGAAAATGCCTTATAATTGTTAACAGCATGAAATCACCAAGATTCATTTTCCTGCTCTGTTCATTAATTGCATTCGGTATTGGATATATTCTCACCAATTCTGTGCAATTCGGTATTTGTAAAGCCAACAGCGTCACTATAGACGCATCCTGTATAAACCTCTTCGAGAGAATCGGCGACCCTATCTTTTATGGTGTCGGGGCTCTCGCGCTCATTTTTTTGGTTCTTGTCTTCCTGCCCAATGCATTTACTGCCTGGAAAAAATTCGCCATATGGTTCGTGCCGCTCGCGGCGCTTCTGTTTATTTTCTACCCCCATCCAGGTTCCGGAGATTTGTTCTCCCCGTACCCTGAAACGGTATTCAAATGGGTAAGTGGTGTCTATATCCTCATCAGCTTAATCATCATTCTCACCGTTTCACTTAAGAAAAAGTCTCCTCAATAGAGTGCCTCTTTCAGGCTTTATAATACTTATATATACAAAAAAATATCAGCTTCGATAATATTGTATATGTGATGGAATGGCCTGATATGGGTTAGGTTTTGTGTTTTGGGGAGGGATGGGGTAAGGTAGCAGGGTACGGACCGAAGACAGCGGGTGGCCCTAAAAAGCCTTAATTTCCTGCCGAGGGACGAGCGAGAGCCTCAGGGTTCTCGGTCGACTGTCTCCACGAGTCCCGAAAGGGACTCTGTTCGTTTCCGTACACACAACAAAATTACATGGCAATCACCAAAGCAAAGAAGCAGGACATCATAGCGAATGTAGAAACGGCGCTTAAGAACGCTGTCTCCGTCGTCTTCGTGCGCTTCAACAAAATCACCGTCAAGGATACGTCCGCGATGCGTAAGGCGTTGAAGGGAGAAGGCGTCAGCTACTACGTCGCAAAGAAGACCCTTCTGAAGCGCGTACTCGGCGGCAAGGGCTATGAAGGCACCCTCCCGGAACTCGGCGGGGAAGTCGCTATAGCTTGGAGCGACACTGACACTACGGCAGCTGCGCGCGGCATCTACGAGCACGGAAAGAAGCACGAAGGCCTTTCTATCTTGGGCGGCATGTTCGAGGGCAAGTTCCTCGACGCTTCCGAGATGAAGGTCATCGCGACCATCCCGTCCGTACCGGTGCTCCGCGGCATGTTCGTGAACGTCATCAACAGCCCGATACAGCGCATGGCTATCGCCCTCGGGCAGATCGCCGCGAAGAAGGCATAACTTATAAAACTCATTTACTTATATGGCAGATGAAATGAATCAGGACGCAGCAGCGGCACCGGCTGAAGAGACGGCAGCGCCTGCAGCTCCGGCAGCAGAAGAGAAGAAGGTAGAGGTCCCGGCGAAGTTCAAGAAGATCGTCGAGGAAATCGAGCAGATGACCGTCCTCGAACTCAACGAGCTCGTGAAGGTCTTCGAAGAGAAGTTCGGCGTTTCCGCAACGGCGGTTGCTGCAGGCCCTGCAGCAGGCGGCGCAGCTGGCGCTGATGAGGGCAAGTCGACGTTTGACGTCGAGCTCACCTCAGGCGGCGATCAGAAGATCGCAGTCATCAAGGTCGTTAAGGAGGCACTCGCTCTTGGACTCAAGGAGGCGAAGGATCTCGTTGACGGCGCTCCGGCAATGCTCAAGACCGGCCTCAAGAAGGAGGAAGCTGAAGAGCTCAAGAAGAAGGTTGAGGAGGCAGGCGGCAAGGTTACCCTCAAGTAATCTAGGCTTTAGCCTCAATGAAACAAGACCCGCGCTGTCCCAGCGCGGGTCTTGTGCATTTATAGGCGCATCTTATCCTTGGAGAGGAATTTATCCATTACCTCAGATACCTACTCACTTTATGTTTGGAAAAGGCGCATTCGAAAAACTGTTTGGCATGGGCGGAAATAATGGTGCCCAGCCTTCTGGAGCACCGAAAACCACAGAAGAGGAAATTGATGCTGCATACCAGCAGCATGAGAATACGCCGCGACCAAGCGGGCTCACTGTTGCCCAAGAAGAGGAAGCAATGTGGAATCAGCTCCATTTAGCCGAAGCTGCCGAGGAAGAGGCGCGCCAGGCGGGGGTCAGAGAGGATATAACGGAACATGAAAGAGATTTGGCAGTAGAAGAGATATATAAAGTCGCCGAGGCGACGAATAGTAGTGCGTCACGCCAGATTTACGAGATAATGCGTATCGCCGATAAAAATGACGTTTCCTCTGCGGATCTTCTGGACGGTGAGTTCCAGGAGAACGCCAGGAGACTTCTTGGCGCTGCAATTTCTGACTCTTTGCATGTTTTTGGGGTGCCTGTAGAAATCAAAAAGTTTGCTGTCCTCATGGGCCCTGAGTTCTGCAGCGATCCAGAAGTAAGAAAGACTGTGCTGAACGGCATGGCAAAACAGGCAAAGCATATAGAGTCGCAAAATACTCCTTCGGGCCTGAAAGCGCTTATTGAGGCCTTTTCCTTCATTGACGAAGAGATGCAGCCATTTATGACGGTTAAAGTGATGAGTGCTCTCGAGAACGAGCGCTGGACCAGTGAGGAGATAAATGACGCCCACACGGAGTGGCTCATGGAGTGGGAGAGGCAGGGTAAGGGTGAAATGCGTGGGTACGAAGAAGAATTCAATAACCGTACAGAAATGCCGAAACGACGCCCTAAATAAGGATGTGAAAAAAGCGCCAGAAATGGCGCTTTTTTTTGGCTTTCACGCACTTGCACAATGCCGTCAAGGGTCCGTACAATAAGCCCCACTATGGACCCACTCGCAAAGCTTTTCGGTTCGGCAGCCCGCGTAAAGCTTCTGCGCCTCTTCCTGTTTAATGAGAATGATTTCTATACGGCAGCGGACGCTGCCTCGCGTGCCAAGGCAGGGAAGGACGCCGCACGGCGGGAAATCGCAGCGCTCGCCTCTATCGGCGTCTTGCGCAAGAAGACCGGGAAGGCCGGAACGCTCTATGCGGCCAATCCGAAGTTCGCGCACTATGAAGCACTCCGCACCTTCATGCGCACATCCTCGGGAGTGGATGATGCAAGCATCACGTCTGCCTTGAAGAAGGCGGGGACGCTGCGGCTTGTGGCCCTCTCCGGACTGTTCACGGGCGTACCGGAATCGAAAATCGATATCCTCATCGTGGGCGACCGCGTGGATGAGCGCACGCTTGGCATACTCGTGCGCGGGCTTGAGGCAGAGCTCGGGCGCGAGCTTCGCTACGCATCCTTCACGACCGAAGACTTCCGCTACCGCGTAGGCGTGTATGACCGGTTGGTGCGCGACGTTCTCGATTATCCGCACCGAACCATCTTGGATAAGATCGGTATGTAGCAAAAAGGCCCCGGAAGGGGCCTTTTTGCTTATTCACAGAGGCCCTTTTCGTCCCCTAGGTACTTGCTACACTTTAGGGAGCAGGACCTTGACCTGCGCCCGTATTACTTAATTAATCCACCCATACCAGCTTTATGTTTTTCACTACTTGGGCTGACGTGCTCACCCAGTCCTTCCAGAACCTCTTCTACGGACTCGTGGCATTCCTCCCGAACTTCGTAGCAGCCCTTGTCATCTTCGTCATCGGCTGGCTCATCGGCGCAGGCCTCGGCCGCGTTGTCGCGCAGGTTATCAACTCGCTCCGTGTCGACCAGGCCCTCAAGGCCGCAGGTGTCGATCGCGTCGTTGAGCGCGCAGGCTTCACCCTCAATTCGGGTGCATTCCTCGGCGTTCTCGTGAAGTGGTTCTTCATCATCGTCTTCCTCGTGGCGGCGCTCGATGTGCTCGGCCTCACGGAAGTAACGATCTTCCTACGCGCGGTAGTACTCGGCTACCTCCCGCAGGTCATCGTCGCGGTGCTTATCCTTCTCGTCGCGGCAGTCGTCGCGGAAGCTTCTCAGAAGATCGTCGCAGGCTCCGCAGCCGCAGCGAACCTCCGCTCCGCAAACTTCCTCGGCGCGTTGGCTCGCTGGGCTATCTGGGTCTTCGCGATTCTCGCGGCCCTCGACCAGCTCGGCGTCACGCCGTTCGTGCAGACTCTCTTCACGGGCGTCGTCGTCGCACTCGCGCTTGCGTTCGGCCTTTCGTTTGGCCTTGGCGGCCAGCAGGCAGCCGCGCACGCAATCGAGAAGATGCGCGAGCAGATCAAGGACTAGTTCTTCTCCTTCGTGCGGTTCTTGCAAAAGGCGCCTTCCCGGCGCCTTTTGCCTATTGGGGACTTCCTGGGGACTACGCCCGGCGCCCCTAGGGAATAGGCCGTATTTAGCGCCCTGATGGCCTTGTCTTGACAGGCAGTTTTAGGGGGCGTATTCTCTTGATTAAGTGTTTACGAACCGAAAAGCGACCAAAAAGCGAAGCGGATAATCCTGCGCCCTTTGGGGCGCCTGGAAAGCCGCCTCGCAAGAGGCGGCTTTCTCGTTCTAGAAACACGGGCCTTTGACACACGAATACGCAAAAGGTATCGAGCCACGCATCCTAAACCAATGCGTGGTGAGAAGTGCAGATAAAAAGATTGTGGTGTTCATGATTCCGCACAGGAAACATGAAGGGTGCACGGTGGATGCCTAGGCATACAAGAGCGATGAAGGACGCGATTAACCTGCGATAAGCTCCGGGGAGGCGATTTGTAGCCCTCGATCCGGAGATCTCCGAATGGGGAAACCCCGTCCATATAGGACGACCTCTAGCAATAGAGGAGCGAACTCAGGGAAGTGAAACATCTCAGTACCTGAAGGAAAAGAAAACAAACGCGAGTAGTTTTCCGTTGGTGCATTATGTTTGTGCCAATGGAAAACTACTCTCGCGATTCCCTTAGTAGCGGCGAGCGAAACGGGAGGAGCCCAAACCGATGACTTCGGTCGTCGGGGTTGTAGGGCGGAAGCGCCATGCTTGCATGGCACGAGTTACAAAACATCTATATAGCGGAAGCTGCTGGGAAGCAGCGCCCCAGAGGGTAATGGCCCCGTACGCGAAATATACGATGACTTGTGCGCTTCCGTTCCTGAGTAGCTCGGGACACGAATAGCCCGGGTGAATCTGCCGGAACTAACCGGTAAG
>CAYWQN010000029.1:0-7951 GCA_964460875.1 uncultured Candidatus Saccharibacteria bacterium
AGAAATCACCTCCTCTTTCTCAGGAACGGGCGCACTCACCATAGAAGCGACAGGAGACACTGCGCTTATAAAGAGCGGATCTGCACAAAGCACCATAAAAACACTGCCTTACGAGGATTTCCCAACTCTTTCAGTACCAGAGTCGTCTAAAACCTCATTTACCCTCCCTGGAGCTGTTTTACGGAACCTTATACAGTCTGTAGCGAGCTGTGCCTCTCCTTCGACAGTGCGTCCTGAACTTGCCTCTATACTCCTTTCTGCTGAGGGTGGGGTAGTGAAAGCTGTCGCAACTGATTCATTCCGTCTTGCGGAGAAAAAAGTATCGGTTTCAGGAAAGGTAGAACCATTCTCCATACTTATTCCTGCAAAGAACGCTATTGATATTGCTCAAACACTTCCAGATGATGAGATTTCCGTAAAAGCAGACGCTCACCAATGCTCATTTACGTTTAAGAACGGGGTTGCAGTCACGCGCCTCGTAGCTGCGTCCTACCCAGACTACGCACAAATCATCCCAAAAACCTCTGCTGCAGAAGCAACTATTCTTAAAAAAGACTTTGATTCAGGACTTCGCCGCGCCGCTGTCTTTACCGACGCCTTCCAGAAAGTTCGTCTCGGCATTGATACGGGGAAGAAGCAGTTGGTGCTCTCAGCACGTAATTCAGATGTGGGGGAGACCTCCGAGAGCCTTCCAGTAGCGGCCTCAGGAGACTCTATAGAGCTTTCTTTTAATCACCGGTACCTTCAGGCACCAATCCCGCTTATAAGCACTGAGAGTCTAACGCTTTCAGCCGCAGGTATTGGACGCCCGCTCATCATCCGTGGCCAGGGCGATTCTTCCTTCCTCTACCTTGTGATGCCGATGAATCAGTAGGTTTAGATAGACGAGCCGAGCGCATGACCCCTGAATCCGAAGACAGAAACTTTCACGCGGCCTCGATTGAGGCGCTGCCAAAAGAGGAAGTTATACGGCGTGGTGAGAACAGTGTCGCCGTTGCACCGCTTCGTGGCGGGATTATTTCCTCGCTCAAACTGAACGGACGGGAGCTTCTCTATATGAAGCTGGAGACGTTCGCTGACCCTACGAAGAACGTTAAGGGTGGTATCCCCATCTTGTTTCCGAACGCTGGTCCGGTGGATGATCCGAGGTTCTACCTAAAGCAGCATGGGTTCGCGCGCACTTCAGACGAGTGGGCATACATCCCCGGCCACGATGGTTGTTCTTTTTCCGAGGCACTTGATACCCACGCGTCTGCTGATTACCCGTATGAGTCCACAGTCACGGTTGAGGCTGCGCTTCAAGAAGACGGATCAGCGCTCATCACGCAGACTGCGCTGAACCGGGGGAGCGAGCCCATGCCGGTCTCAATGGGTCTCCACCCCTATTTCGCGGTCCCTGCGGGAAGGAAGGGAGAAGTGCGCTTTGATTTCCCGGGCGGAGAAATCGCAGAGAAAGAATCAGCTGTATGGATGGAGGGAGGCACTGTGTCACTTGATAACCCGGGCACGCCGCTCACCGTCCGTATACCCGGGCACGGCACCCTGACCCTCCATGTGTCAGTGGAGTTTAAGAAAATATGGGTGTGGTCGCTCCCGGACGAAGACTTTATCTGCGTCGAGCCGGTGATGCGGGACGTGAACGGCATCGCGACGGACCCCGAGCTCGTGGCGCCGGGCGCCTCCGTAGTGGGCACGCTTTCAATTCAATTCGCTCCTGAAGCCTAGTGCTACTGGCCGCCGATTTCTTCACCGTTAATGCCGGTATTGGTAGTGGGGTCGTTATCGTTGTCGGGAGGAAGCTTTGCGTCCTTAAGGGAGTGGATAGGGAACTCCCAGTGCATGGACTGCGCATCGTTCCGGGATGAGCCACCGCCCAAAGGATCGTCCTTGTTTACCCACCACAGCACATCGTGCACTTCGCCGTTATTCCCTGAATAGACGCCGCGAAGCACTGCGGGAGCGTTGTCAGGAATGGCGCGCGGCTCGCCGAAGAATTCCTGCGGGAATTTCTCGAGCGCTACCTGCATGAACTCGTGCCACATAGGGGCGACGATGTAGCCGGCGATTTCTTTGACCATCGGGGTGTTGTCGTTGTTGCCGGCCCAGACGCCAACCGCGATTGATGGTGTGTAGCCGCTGGTCCAGGCATCGCGGTAGTCGTTCGTAGTACCCGTCTTTGCCGCTACGTCATAGCCCTCGAAGTGGAACGGGTTATTGGGCGGATACTCAGGGAATCGCGCCTCGTTATTGGAAAGCATGTGGGAAATATCGCGCGCCACCCCTGTATCGATGACCTGCGTCGGGTTCTCCTTGTACTCCTCGAGGACCTGGCCATCGGCGTCCGTTACCTTGAGTATGCCCGTCGGGGGATTGAGTATGCCGTCGTTTGCAAATGCGCTATAGGCAGAGGTGAGATCAAGGAGACGCACTTCTGCGGCGCCGAGCGCGAGTGAGAGTCCGTACTGCTTTGCGGAGCCGAGCGTGGTGATGCCCATGCGTGAGGCGAGATCGATGACATTATCGATGCCAGCGATATACATCACCTTAACAGCCGGGACGTTGATGGACTGCGCGAGCGCGGTCATGAAGGTCATCGGGCCGCGGAATTTGCCGTCATAGTCGGCAGGGGCGTAGCAAGGATAGGTGTTATTGAAGACGTCTGCCGGATCGCAGTTGGTAGAGAATTGGGTGGGGAGGTCAAATATTGCGGTCTCCGGGGTGAATCCTTTGAGAAGCGCTGCAGCGTACACGAACGGCTTGAAGGACGAGCCAGGCTGGCGCTCGGCGATGGTGATGTTGTAGTTGCCGTCAATTTCCTTATCGGAGTAATTACGGGAACCCACCATGGAAAGGATCTGGCCGGTCTTCGGGTCAATGGCGACAAGTGCTGCGTTTGAGGCGTTGAATTTCTTTTCGTTTGCGAGCGCGGTGGCGTTCACGATGGCTTCTGCCTCGTGCTGAAGGTCGGTATCGAGCGTGGTCTGCACCTCAAGTCCGCGCGTGATAGCGGTCGGGCCGTACTTATTCTCAAGATACTGCTCGATATAGAAGACGAAGTGCGGCGCGATGATGGAGTTATTGCTCTGCGGCGCCCAGACCACTTTCTCTGCTTTTGCCGAGGCATACTGTTCGTCGGTGATATAGCCGAGCTTGTCCATGCGCTCGAGCACGAAGTTCTTACGGTCTTCAAGCGCGGCGCGGTTGTTGCCGTACGGAGAGAAATAGGTGGGCGCCTGGGGGAGGGCGGAGAGGTACGCAGCTTCGGCGAGCGTCACATCCTTTGCCGATTTGCCGAAGTAGGCGCGCGACGCTGCTTCGATGCCGTAGAGGGTGCCGCCGTACGGCGTGTTATTGAAATACAGCTCCAGAATCTGGCTCTTCGAGTAGCGTTGCTCGAGCTTCAGGGCCAGGACCCACTCATGCACTTTGCGGATGATGGTTTTGTCGTTCGTAAGCAGCGTGTTCTTCACGACCTGCTGCGTGATGGTAGAGCCGCCTTGCGCTGCTGAGCCCGTAACGATGTCGATGTAGATGGCGCGCAAGATGGCGGGGATGCTGATGCCGTTATGGAAATAGAAGCCTGCATCTTCGATAGCGATGGTGGCCTGCTGGATGTTCGGCGACACGTCCGTGAGCGGGATCATATTGCGCGTAACGTCGGGATTAAGGTCGTAGAGTACGGTCGTTCCTTCGCGGTCGAGAATGCGGGTCGATTCGCTCACCTTGCGCGTGGAGAGGGTGTCGAGATCTGGGAGCGGCGAGAGCGCGACGAAGATAAGAGTGACGCCGAACGCGATAAAGAAGACGCCAAACCCGACAAACACCATTTTCATGGCGGGATGGTGGCTGTGTATGTAGTCAGAGAGCTTTTTCAGGCGCTTTCTCATTATTTTGAATCCTAGCATAAAACGAAAAACCGGCGGCTGTATGACAGTCGCCGGCCTTCGCGCGTGTTTTTAGATGAAATCGTCGTCTTTGGGCTCTTCGATGTGCATTCCCATGCTGTCGAGTTCCGCCTCCTCGCTTTCTTCCTCGAGGCCGGTGGGCTCTTCGTCATCCAAATCAAGCGGTTCGTACGGGTCCTTGTCGTCGTCCATGCGTGAATAAATTAATGCCTAGTAAGCCCGAGGGGTCTGACCGCTATATATGTAGCAGACCCGGTATCGGAAGGGAAGTGTGGATAGCCAGGACTATCGGGTCCGGGAGTCGGCGAGCGCTGTGATGCCCACCGCGATGGCATCGAACTCGTCATCGAGCCGCTTGCGGACAACGAGCGCGACGAGCTTGGGCACCATGAGCGCTATAGCTTTCTTGTCCGCGCGGCCGTTTCCCGTCACGGCAAGCTTCACTGTGCCGGGGGAATACTCGCGCACGGGAATGCCGGCTGCGCCTGCGGCTGAAAGGGCAGCACCGCGCGCCTCGGCAACGCCGAGTGCTGTCTTCTTATTGGTACTGAAGTAGAGGGTCTCAAGGGCGAAAGCGTCCGGCGCGTATTCCTTTATCGCATCGGCCACCGCTTTTTCGACCGCGGCAAGGCGCTCCTCCTTTGCTCCTTTGGGCGGCTGCACGCAGTCGCTCCAGACGACGGTCGGTCTTGAGGCGTTGCCCTCCAAGACCGCGATGCCGAGGCGGTCGAAGCCCGGGTCAATCGCCAGTACTCTCATATCCCCGGGCGTTCGTTGCGACTTCCTGCACGTCGTCTAAATCATCGAGAAGGGTAAGAAGGGCAGAAAGCTTTTCTTCGTCCGCCCCGGCGACATCCATCAAGGGCTCGTTTGCGGTGTATTTGCCATCGGGCTTCTTGGTAAATGCCCATGCAGCGCTTCCGGGGACGCCGAGCTCATACTCATTCTTATTCAGCGTGCTCTTAATCTCCTGGGTAGTGCGGTTGCGGCTGTCGGTTACGGCAAGCGCGATGATGGCGATGCCGCCCGGGCCGTAGAACTCGTACGCCACCTGTTCGAGGTCTCCAGAATCTTTTGATATGCCTTTGGCGACGGCACGCTCGATATTTTCTTTTGGCATGTTCGCGGCCTTCGCTCGCGCGATGACTGCCGCAAGCGTGGGGGAGGACACGTTTCCCGCCGCCTTCTTCGATTCCATGGTGATTTCGCGCGCGAACTTTGAGAAGGCGCGGCTCTTTGCGGCATCGGTGACCGCCTTGCCGCGCTTTATCTGCGCCCATTTACTGTGTCCAGCCATGATTGCTATTATTCTATATATGGCAGCCGGACGCGAGCGCGCAATATCCCAGGAAGCGCCGCACCCATCCTCCGCCGAACTCCTCGATCGTGACGCAGACACGGTCCGCGTAAAAGGCCGCGAGAGCGGTACGACCATTACGTTCCGCATGGTATTCGTCGACCCGAAGACGGGAAAGGAGAGCACGCCGAACCAAGAAGCGTTTCTTACTTCCGCCAGAACCGCGGCTGATTTCAAGAAATACGGCGGCTCGGCAATGCTCGTCTTCCCGCATGCGTATTTTGCGGCGCGCCAGCACGTGAGTGCGGTCGACGGGGACGTTCAGAAAGATTCAGGGTGGACCAACACCACACCGGAATATATCGCGAAGCAGCTCGGCATATCAGTGCGGGAATATATGGATGCTTGGCAGATAGCCTATGACTCTCTGCAGAAAGCGTACGAAGAGCCGGCAGACTTCTCTGCTTTTTGAGAAACGCGGCTAGAACGATACGCCGTCGCGCAGGTACCGCGATCCCTTCTCGGTAAGCGTACGACCGCGAGGCGACCGCTCGATGAATCCGAGGCGAAGCAGATATGGCTCATACACGTTCTCGACCGTGTCCGGGTCCTCGTGGAGCGCTGAGGCTAATGCGCGAATACCGGCGGGGCCGCCCTTGAATCCGTTCTGCAAGGTCTCGAGATAGCGACGGTCGTCCTTGGTAAGGCCCAGGGCGTCGATACCGAACATCTGGCACGCGAGATCGCACACTTCCGCGGACAGCGCTTTTTCATGCACCTCGGCATAGTCGCGCACCCGCTTCAGCAAGGCGTTCGCGACGCGCGGGGTAGCGCGGCTTCTTCCTGCGATCATCTTCACGACGTCGGCGGGAACGGAAAGCCCGAGAATGTCTCCCGAGCGCTTAATGATGGCGCGCAGGTCCTCGTCTGAATAAAAATCGAGCTGGTAGGTGCCGCCCCCGAAGCGCGAACGGAGCGGTCCTGAGATTTGCGCGACCCGCGTCGTCGCACCCACAAGCGTGAAGCGGGGAAGGGAGAGCTCCACCGTGCGCGCGGACGGGCCCTTGCCGAGGATGATGTCCAAGGAGCCGGACTCCAAGGCGGGATAGAGCAGCTCTTCAATTTTTGTGCCGAGGCGATGAATCTCATCGATGAAAAGCACGGAATTGGGCTCCAGGTTCGTAAGAATTGCAGCCAGGTCTCCAGCGCGCTCAATCGCGACACCGGAAGTTGTCTTTAAGGGCGCTTCGAGCGTGCGGGCGACGAGGTGAGCGAGCGTGGTCTTGCCGACGCCCGGCGGGCCGTAGAACAAAATATGCTCAGGCATGTCCCCGCGCTTCTTTGCAGCGTCGAGCGCGACACGGACGTTCGCTTTCACATGCCCCTGGCCCACGTACTCGTCCCAAACCGACGGGCGGAGCGTCGAATCGAGGCTGATGTCTCGTTCTACGGCCTTAACCTTGGGTTCCTGGGGGGTACTTGACATAAAAGGGCGGTATGCTAGCATTCTACCACACGAGCGAAGGGCTCGTTTTTGTTTGAGAGACCTGTCCCTTTCGCGCATAGAACCCTCTAGGCAAGGCTTGACGGCTAAGGGCGACTCCCCAAGGACCGTACTGGTACCTCTCTCCGGAGAGGAGCGCTGGTCGAATCCTCAGGCGTGTTGTTCGGCCTGGAGGGTTGTGTGCACGAACGTGATAATGAAAAGCGCCCCGGACGGGGCGCTTTTCTTATAGCAGCGGAATCAATACCTATATGTGGGGGAGATCGACCGTACGTGCGAGCTCGTCCAAGGACGTCTGTCCTGCGAGCACCTTGAGAATGCCGTCCTGCGCCATCGTGAGGTATCCCTGGCGCAAGACGTGCTTTGCGATATCGCCCTCAGACGGGTTGTCGCGCAAGAATTCGCCGAGCTCTTCGTCCATGAATATCGCCTCGTGGACGCCGAGCCGTCCTTTGTAGCCCGTGCCGCCGTGCTCGTCCGGGACTGCGTCATACACGGTGTCGTATGAGGCAGGGAGGAGCGACGTGTCAGTCAACGTCGACATCACCGCTTGCATCAGCTGTTTCTCCGCGTCAGTGGCCGGCCGGGCCTTTTTCGTCGCAGGGTCCAGCGTGCGCATCAGGCGCTGGGCCATTGCTACCGATATCGCGGACGCGAATACTTTCGGGTCGGCGCCGAGGTCCACGAGCCGGGGGAAGGTGCCAGCCGCGTTATTGGTGTGAAGGGTCGAGAATACGAAGTGTCCGGTGAGCGCGGCCTGAAGCGCCACTTCCGCCACCTCTGCATCGCGGATTTCTCCCACGAGGATGACATCCGGGTCCTGGCGCAGTATGGATCGCAGGCCTGAAGCGAAGGTGTAGTCTTTGCCGTTGGTTTGGGTCTGCACAATCCCTTCGAGGTGATATTCGATAGGATCTTCGATGGTGACGATTTTTGTGTCTGGCGTATGCAGAGCGCGAAGGAACGTGTACAGCGTGGTGGTTTTCCCCGAGCCGGTAGGTCCCGTCGTAAGCAACATGCCGTTTGGCCGCTCTATCTCCTCGCGTAAACGCTTCAGAAGTTTCGGGGACACACCCATGTCCTCGAAAGAGCGAGTGAGGGTATTCGGGTCAAGGATGCGCAGCACTATGGACTCGCCGTAGTTGCCCGGGATGATAGAGGTACGCACTTCAATTTCTGTTCCTTGGACGGCGATAGTGAAGCGCCCGTCCTGCGCGCGGTTCTCGACGTTAAGCTTCAGCCCCG
>CAYWQN010000030.1:0-7531 GCA_964460875.1 uncultured Candidatus Saccharibacteria bacterium
GCGCTAGGTCTTTGTCGTCGACGTCATCCGGAGTAACGAGAAACGGCGCAGTCCATGCATCGAACTTCTTGGCGAGGAAATCCTCGGTGGAGATTGAGGTAACGGCACCGCGCGGCGCGTGTATGCCGTCGTATGCGGTATAGGTCATGTAGACGCGTCCATCGATGACCACCGCGCGCGGGTCTTCGCACCCGGAGTTACCGGTTGGGTTCGAGAGCTTCATTTCAAAGTCCGCTCGGGGGCCATATATAGGCACAGGCAGTCGCTCGTGTATGTGTATACCGTCTTCGCTCCGGGCATATCCCACCGTTGAGGTGTTTGCGTCATCCATTGCGCGATAGAGAATATGGACCGAGCCGTCGAGGTCGATGGCAGCTGGGTTGAACACCAGCTTCGACTCGAATCCGTTTTCCTTAATGGGGGATAGAATCGGATTTTCGAGTGCACGCATGAACACTGGCGGCGCGCTGCGGTCAATGGAGTCCAAAAGATCTCGCGTTGTAATAGTCGCTTTCGCACACGTAGTGTCTGCCGCTCCGTAATAGAGGTCTATGGTCTCGCCCATATCCATGGCCGAGGTAGGGAATACGATGTCAGGCTCCACGCCGTATCGCTCATATATTTCTTCGGGGACGAGGAATGGGTAGGTGCGCCCGGAAATTTTCATAGGATCAGCAGAATCCAGAAGCGCCGCCTCGATGCCAAATACCCTGCGACCATCGCCGAAGTAATGCTCTATATAGGAGTAGAAGAAGAGCCAGCCGCGCTCCGTTTTAATGGGTACGGCGCCCGCCTCCACATGGTCTTTGTCGCTTCGCACGAAGTCCAGGGCATGCGTCTCCCACTCGGCATACCACTTCGTCCAGTATTCCGGGTTCCAGTAGTCCTCCATGGAGTCTGCGAGCGCCAGACAGATTTTCGAGGGCGGCCGGTCGGTGTTCACTGTAAGGAGCGCGGCGAACTTACCTTTCACTTTCTCAGGAAACAGCGCGAACGCTTTCGCATTGAAAGGCGTCGCCAGGTGCCGCTCATCGAAGTGCTCGCCGTCCTTCGATACTGCGATAGCGACGCGGATATTGTCGGCATTGAACGGGTAGCCGCCGAGCGCGGTATAGGAAAGGTAAGTGACGCCGTCGATGATGGTTGCGCGCGGGTCCTCGCAGCCGAATGCTTCCCATGCTTCCTTGGGAGCGATGACCTGACGTTCGGAATGAAAATGCACGCCGTCTTCGGAGTCCGCTGCGCCGATGGTCGACTGCGGCGCAAACGGGACGACAAGCTGGGCCGGATTCGCGAGCGCCCGGTAATACATGCGAACGCCGGTTTCCGTCTTGACCACCGACGGATTGAACGTGGCGAGCGCTTCCCACGGATGCTCGCGCTGAGGCGAGAGGAGGGGATTTTCCGGGTGGCGGCGTACGACGAACATATCTCTAGTGTATCGCGAAGGTGAGCGGCACCGGCGTAAGCGTCGCTATCTTCCTGTCTTTCAGCTTTTGGATGAAGCGCGACAGGGACGTCTTTGCCGCGCATACCACGGAATCGGCGCCGCCATAGTAGACCGTGAGCGTATCGCCGTGGACGGTCGCGCCGGTCGCGTACACCACGCCCGCTTTCGCTCCTTCATTTTCATACGCCGCATCAGGGGAAAGCACCGGGAACGGAGACCGTGCGATAACCTTGGTCGGATCATTGAAATCCAACATGAGCGCGCCGAGCTTGTAGCGGTTCGGCTCGCGAGCGTCCGTTGCGTGATAGAGAAGGAGCCAGCCTTTTTTGGTTTTTATAGGCGGCGGCCCCGCGCCGCGAAGCGTCGAGTCCCATACGCTTTCGTCTTTCACCGGGTTATACGGGCTTTCGATGGAAGCGTTCTCGTCCAACGTGTCGAGGTAGTCGACCAGAACCCGGTCGCGCGAGCCGGAGTGCAGCGAGTGGAGCACGGCGAATTTGCCGTTAATCTTTTCCGGGAACACCACCCAGTTCTTGTGCACTTGGCCGATGGGGGAAATATACGCAGGCGGCGTCCAGTTCCAGCGCTTCGCGAGAAGGTCGGCAACGGCAATAGATGAGACTCCGATGCGCAGAGAATCCCATCCGGCGAACGCAGAAAAAGTCATATACATGCGGTCGCCGATGAGGACGGCGCGCGGATCCTCGACGCCTGCGAGCGAACCGCCTGATTTTGAAAGTCCGGAGTGTTCGGCAAAGCGGCGCGTGTCGGCACTACCGGTTCCGAGCGCGAAGACCGGATAGGGAAGACGCTCGTCGAACGTCGCGCCATTACTGCTCGAAGCGTAGCCGAGGCGCGAAACGCCATCGTCGCCCACTGCGCGATAGAAAAGATGCACCCGTCCTCCTGCTTCAACCGCAGCCGGGTTCATCACGCCGCCTGATTCCCATGCGTGTCCGGAAGAAACGAGTACGGGATTCCCGTGCTCGCGCATGAGGCCCAAGGCGCGTGCCAACTCAACGAGGCGCTCGCGTACGGCGTGCGTCTTCAGAAGCTTATAGAGCGCATAGAAAAATAATCCTGTCGCAAAGAGCGCGAGGAGGTAGCCGAGTATGAGGGCGATGAGCTCCATGGCTCTTATGCGCGCCCGAAGTCGTCTTCGATGCGCTCGATATCGTTCTCGTCGTACTCGCCCGTCATGATTTCAAGCACCGCGAGGCCGTCCGGGCCTCCCTGAAGGCGATGCAGCATTCCTGCTTCGACCAAGACTTCATCCCCGACGTTCATCGGGCGTGACTCTTCTCCGACCGTGACCGTACCGCTCCCTTCGATGCAGCGCCAGAATTCCGAACGCTTCGCATGCTTCTGAAGCGAGAAGCGCTTTCCTGGGGCAAGGTGCAGGATTTTCACTGTCGTTGTCTCGTTCTGCGTGAATCGCTCGAACGAGCCCCAAGGTCGCTCTTCCGTATATTTTCGAGGGATAGTGCTCATACTTTCCCTATAATACCGCATCGAAAAACCGATTATGCTATAATGGAGAAAATGAGTGCTGCACCGGCAATAGAAATCGTAGGCCTCAAGAAGACCTACGCGAAATCCGGCAAGACCGGAAAAGAGACCCAGGCCCTGAAAGGGGTTTCTCTCACGGTGCCTGCGGGAGAATTCTTCGCCCTGCTCGGCCCCAACGGCGCTGGCAAAACGACGCTCATCAGCGTATTGGCCGGCCTCGTACAGAAATCAGAAGGCACGGTGAAAGTGAACGGCGTTTCCCTTGATGAGAATCCGGACTTGGTGAAGTCCTATATAGGTCTGGTGCCGCAGGAATTCAATTTCAGCATCTTCGAGAAGGTCATCGATATCGTCCTGGATCAGGCCGGGTATTACGGCATTCCCCGAAAGGAGGCGATGCCGTTCGCCGAGGAGCTCTTGAAGGACCTCGGCCTCTGGGAGAAGCGCAATGAGAAGTCCCAGGCGCTCTCAGGCGGCATGAAGCGCCGACTCATGATTGCGCGAGGCCTCATCCATAAGCCAAAAATCATCCTTCTCGACGAGCCTACCGCAGGCGTTGACGTCGAGCTTCGCCGCGGCATGTGGGAATTCCTCCGCCGCATTAACGGAGAGGGGACGACCATCATCCTCACGACCCATTACCTCGAAGAGGCGGAGCAGCTCTCGCGCCACCTCGCGATCATTAATAAAGGAGTGGTCGCTATCGACGAGCCGACCAAAGAGATACTCGCGAAGAATCCCGGGAAGAAGCTCGAGGACATCTTCCTCGAGGTCGTCGACGCTAAAGAACCCACGCTATGAGAAATGCCGCCGCTATCGGGTTCTACACGATGGTCCGCAAGGACATCATCCGCATCTTCCGCATCTGGAGCCAGACGCTTCTTCCGCCGGTCATCACGAACGTCCTCTACTTCACCATCTTCGGTACGTTCATCGGAAGCCAGCTTCAGGAAATCGAAGGGCACTCCTATATGGAGTTCATCGTACCGGGCCTCGTGATGATGACCATCATCACGTCTGCCTACATGAACACGGTCTCCACCTTCTACTTCGCGAAGTTCATCAAGAACATCGAAGAACTCCTCGTGTCGCCGATGCCTGCATGGGTCATCGTCGCGGGATTCGTGGCAGGCGGAGTGGTGCGCTCCTTCCTCGTAGGAACGCTGGTCATCATTACGTCCTTGTTCTTCACGCACCTCGTCATTCATAACGTGTTTGCGATATTCGGCGCCGCGCTCCTCACGTCGTTCCTCTTCTCGTTCGCCGGCATCGTGAACGGCTTCTTCGCGAAGTCCTTCGACGCCATTTCCATCATCCCGACCTTCGTTCTCACACCGCTCACGTACCTCGGCGGCGTCTTCTACTCCGTATCGCTTCTTCCTGAGCCGTGGAAGACACTTTCACTCTTCAATCCCATCCTCTATATGGTGAACGCATTCCGCTACGGATTCCTCGGCATCTCTGATGTGGATGTGTTCACGTGCTTTGCGGTGCTTATCGCGCTCACGGTCATCTTCTTCGGCATTACGCTCTGGATGTTTATTAAGGGCACCGGTTTCAAAAGCTAGAGAGCGCCGTTCAAAATACTCGACTGCATCGTTGCGGGTCCCGTTCAGCTCACTTACCGTACTTTTGTACGGCTCGTTCGCTGACCTTCCCGCGCCTCGCATTCGAGCATTTTTAACAGGCCCTCAAGAAAACCTTTTTCGAGAATTTTCGACCGATTCTTGAAGATTGAGGTTCGAGACCTCTTCATTGGGAAGCCATACGGAGGCGTGTATTCTTGCTCGTATAACGGGGTCATTGCGGACCTCAAAAAGCCGTGCCGAAGTGCATTATCCCCATGGCGACGGACCGCCATACCGGAGGTACAATGACCCTCCAACAACGTACGCCCGGTCCCGAGCAATTTTAAGAAGGCTGCTCGAAACTGGTCGAATTATCAGCTCGTAGCTTTGAACACCATGATGCAGATCAAGAAGAGGAACGGCCAGATAGTCGATTTCACCGAGAACAAAATCGAGGACGCGATGCGAAAAGCGTTCATGACGATGAACGTTCCTATCTCAAACGACAAGCTGCGCGACATGACGCGCGCAGTCGTCCTCGATATCGAGGCGTCCTTCCCGACGGCCACTCCGTCGGTCGAGCATGTTCAGGACCGCGTCGAATTGGCCCTTATGAAGGAGGGTTATTTGGAGGTTGCGAAGCACTACATCGTCTACCGCTACGAGCACACGAAGATCCGCGAGGAGAAGAAGCAGGAAGTCTTGGAGAAGATCGAGGAGAACCAGCTCCACATCACGACGCGCTCCGGAAAATTGGAGCCGTTCTCCGACGATGTCGTCCGGAAAGCGCTCGCGCGCCCTCTCGCGAAGATTCCGAACGCCGCATCCTTGGTGGATGTCGACGGCATCATCGCGCAGCTGAAGTACGAGCTCTACGAAGGCATCTCTACGCACGACATCATGCGCGCACTTATCATGGTGGTGCGCTCGATGCTCGAGCGCGACCCCGCGTACTCGAAGCTTGCCGCGCTCCTTCTCTTGGACCGCATGTACGTCGACGTATTCGGCGCAGGCTACGACCACAACAACCTTGCGGAAGAGCAGGCAAAGGTCTTCTCGCGCAACATCAAGGCGGCGGTCGCAAAGGGAGACCTCGATGAACGCATGGCGGAGTTCGACCTTGAGAAGCTCGGCCGCGCGATGATTGCCGAGAACGACGGCCTGTTCGAATACATGGGCCTCGAAATCATGTCGAGCCGCTACTGCATGGAGGATCCGCAGACCAAGAAGCAGCTCGAGACCCCGCAGATGCTCTGGATGCGCACCGCGATGGGGCTTGCGTTGAACGAGAAGAAGGAAGACCGCGAACGCGTCGTCCTTGAGTTCTACGAAGTGCTCTCAAACTTCTACTACACCCCGGGAGGCCGCACGCTCTTCCAGGCGGGCGCAAAGAAGGCGCAGCTCTCCAACTGCTTCCTGAACGTGGTGCCGGATTCCCTCGACGGCATCTTCAAGTCTTTCTCTGATAACTCGCAGTACCTCAAGTGGTCGGGCGGCACCGGCACCTCTTGGAGCCAAGTGCGCGCTACCGGTTCCTATATAAAAGGCACTGGCGTCGGTAGCCAGGGCATCGTCCCGTTCTTGAAAATCGCAAACGACGTGAACATCGCCATAAACCGCTCAGGTAAGCGTCGTGGCGCCGGTTGCGTATACCTTGAGACCTGGCACCTCGATATCGAGGACTTCCTCGAACTCCGTAAGAACACGGGAGACGAGCGCCGCCGCACCCACGACATCAATACGGCTAACTGGATTCCAGACCTCTTTATGAAGCGGGTCCGCGATGGGGGAGAGTGGACGCTCTTCAGCCCGAACGATGTACCGGAATTGACCGAGATTTACGGCGCCGCGTTCGAGAAGCGCTATCAGGAATATGAAGCGATGGCGGACAAGGGCGAGATAAAGCTCTGGAAGCGCGTCCCGGCCGCTGACCTCTGGAAGAAGATGCTCGCCATGCTCTTCGAGACGGGCCACCCGTGGATTACGTGGAAGGACCCTTCGAACGTCCGTTCGCCGCAGGATCATGTCGGCGTCGTGCATAACTCGAACCTCTGCACCGAGATTACCTTGAACACGAACGCGGAGGAGACGGCGGTCTGCACCATCGGCTCTCTGAACTTCGCGAAGTTCGTGGTGAACGGGAAGTTCGACCATGCGCTCGTCGAGCGCGTCACGCGCACGGCCGTCCGCATGCTCGATAACGTCATCGACCTGAACTACTACCCGACTGAAGACGCGAAGCGCGGGAACACTCGCCATCGCCCGGTGGGCCTCGGCGTGCGCGGCTATCACGACGCTCTCTACGCGCTCAATATAAACTTCGACACCGATGCCGCCGTCGAGTTCGCGAACGACTCAATGGAAGTCATGGCGTACTACACCATCATGGCGTCCTCGGTGCTCGCGAAGGAGCGCGGCACGTACCCGACTTACAAGGGCTCGAAGTGGGATCGCGGCATCTTCCCGCAGGACACCATCCAGCTGCTCGCCAAGGAGCGCGACGAAGCTATCGAGCTTGAGTACGGCGCGAAGCTTGATTGGACCCCGGTCAGGGAGCACGTGAAGCAGTGGGGCATGCGAAACTCGAACACCATGGCGATTGCGCCGACGGCGTCGACCGCGAACCTCGTGGGCTGCATTCCGTGCGTGGAGCCTATCTACAAGAACATCTACGTAAAGAGCAACAAGGAAGGGGACTTTGTCGTCGTGAACCAGTACCTCATCGAGGACTTGAAGAAGCGCGGCCTCTGGAACCTCGGCATGCTGAACCGCATCAAGTACGCAGACGGCTCTATCCAGGACATCAAGGAAATTCCGGCAGACCTCCGCGAGAAGTACAAGGAAGTCTTCGAAATCGATGGCCGATGGCTCGTGAAGGCTGCTGCGGAGCGCGGAAAGTGGATTGACCAGTCCCAGAGCCTCAACATCTTCTATAACGGCACTTCAGGCCGAGAGCTCTCAGAGATCTACTTCCTCGCCTGGAAGATGGGCCTCAAGACCACCC
>CAYWQN010000031.1:0-7436 GCA_964460875.1 uncultured Candidatus Saccharibacteria bacterium
CTTCAGAGCCTGCCTGAATGAAGCGGAATACGTTGTCCATGAAGAAGAGCACGTCTTTTCCGGACTCATCGCGGAAGTACTCAGCTTGCGTAAGGCCGGTGAGTGCGACGCGTGCGCGTGCGCCCGGCACTTCGTTCATCTGGCCGAACACAAGCGCGGTCTTCGGGAGCACGCCAGAGTCTGCCATTTCATGGTAAAGGTCGTTTCCTTCGCGCACGCGCTCGCCGACGCCTGCGAACACAGAGTAGCCGCCGTGCTCGGTCGCGATGTTGCGAATGAGTTCCTGGATGATGACCGTCTTGCCGACGCCGGCTCCTCCGAAGAGACCCACCTTTCCTCCCTTAAGGAACGGCACCATGAGGTCGATTGCCTTGATGCCTGTTTCGAAGACTTCGGCTTTGGTGGTCTGCTCGTCGAACGCAGGGGGGTTGCGGTGTATCGGAAGGCGCTTCGCGGACGCGGCGATAGCAGGCTTCCCGTCGATAGCTTCGCCGAGGACGTTGAAGAGGCGTCCGAGGGATTCCTCGCCCACAGGAACGGAAATCGGCGCGCCGGTGGCTTCCGCCTTCTCGCCGCGCGAGAGCCCTGCCGTCTCGTTCATCGAGATGGTGCGCACGCGGTCAAGGCCGAGGTGCGACGCGACTTCGAGCACTAGCTTGCCGTGCTTGTCGTTGGCAGGGACAACGAGCGCATCCTGGATAGCCGGGCGGCCTTCCGGGAAATGTACGTCGACGACTGGCCCGATGACTTCCGTAATTGTTCCTGTGTTCATATGTTTGTAAATTAGGGTAATTTGCTGCGTTGTCTTTTAACTTGCTAATGCCTCCCTGCCGCCCACGATTTCCGAAACTTCTCTGGTAATCGCAGCCTGACGTATCTTGTTATAGAGTCGCGTCAGATCGCGAGCCACTTCTTTCGATTTATCCGACGCGCTCTTCATCGCAACCATGCGGGCCGAGTGTTCGGACGCCTTGCTCTCCAAGAGCATGTGGTAGAGCGATACCGCGACCAAGCGCGGAATGAGGACGCCGAGAATATCCTCGGTAGCCTCCACTTCGTAGGACGCCGGCGCTGCAATCGATACTTCCTCGCTCCACTTTCCTTTGACCGGGCGGATGTCAGCCACCAACTCCTGCACGGACGATACCGTGAGCGGGAGCAGGAGGCGGCCCGTCGGCGTCTGCTCGAACGTCGATTTGAAGTTCGAGTACACCACGAAAACCTGATCATACGCGCCCGCGAGATACCCGGCGGACAAGTCGCGCGCGAGTTCTTCCATGATGGAGAGCGGCACGTCGTCGCGCTTGTTCTCAAACGCCTTCGCTACCGCGTATCCGCGCCGCGCGAAGTATTCCTCGCCCTTCTTGCCGTACGCATACACCGTTACATCTTCTACGGCAAACGGTGCGACGGCTTCCGCGGCGCGTTTTATGACGCCTGAGTTCAAGGCGCCTGCGAGCCCCTTATCGCTCGTCATCACGACGAGGCCAAGCTTCTTCACCGGCCGCGAAGCCGCGAGCGGATGGCGAAGGGCATCTCCCGAACCTGAAAGGCGGGCGAGGATGGCGAGCGCGGCGCGCGCGTAGGGCCTGCCGGCGAAGGCGGAGCCCTGGGTCTTGCGCATCTTCACCGCGGACACGGCTTCCATGGCGCGCGTCACGGTGTTCATCCGCTTGGTCGCGCCTATCTTTGCCTTGATGTCCTTTAATGCCATACCCGTAGTGTGTGCGTATTATTTCCCAGAACGCTCGACGAACTTCTCGAGCACGGAGCGGAGAAGCTTCTCAGTGTCCTCGCCGATCTCCTTCTTATCGCGTGTGGCTGCGAGCCCGTCGCCGCCGTCGCGCACCCGGAAGTCCTGGAGCTTGCGCTCTGCTGCCGACGCAGCTTCCGGCGGGAACGAATCGAAGTACCCGTTCACTGCGGCGAAGATGACCGCGGCCTGCATCTCGAAGGCGAGCGGCTCGCCGTTCTTCTGCTTCAGGACTTCAGTCATGCGGCGGCCGGAGTCTATCTGCTTCTTCGTGCCTTCGTCGAGGTCGGAAGAGAACTGCATGAAGGCTTCGAGCTCGCGGAACTGCGCGAGCTCCAATTTAATCTTGCCCGACACTTTCTTCATGGCCTTCGTCTGGGCAGAGGAGCCCACGCGGGATACGGAGATACCGACATCGATTGCCGGACGCATGCCTTTGTTGAAGAGGTCGGTGAGGAGGAAGATTTGGCCGTCCGTAATCGAAATCACGTTCGTCGGGATGTATGCCGAGACGTCGCCTTCTTGCGTCTCGATGATAGGAAGCGCGGTGAGTGAGCCGCCGCCCTTCTCTTTCGAGAGCTTTGCCGCGCGCTCCAAGAGGCGCGAGTGCAAATAGAAGATGTCTCCCGGATACGCTTCGCGTCCTGGCGGGCGCCGAAGAAGAAGGGAGAGCTGGCGGTAGGCGACTGCCTGCTTGGAGAGGTCGTCGTAAATAACAAGACCGTCCTTGCCCTGCTCCATGAAGTGCTCGCCGATAGCGGCGCCGGCGAACGGCGCGAGGAACTGGTACGCGGCCGGGGAAGAAGCCGGCGCGGTGACGACGATGGTGTATGCCATTGCGCCGCGCTCTTCGAGGTCGGCGACAATCTTTGCTGTCTTCGATTCCTTCTGGCCGATTGCGACATAGATGCAGACAGGGCGCGTGGCTTCCGGCTCGCTCTTCTGGTTGATGATGGCATCGATGGCGATGGTCGTCTTTCCGACGCCGCGATCGCCGATGATAAGCTCGCGCTGGCCGCGACCAATCGGCACCATGGCGTCGATTGCCTTAATGCCCGTGTGGAGCGGAACATTCACCGGCGCGCGGTCGATGACGCCGTACGCTTCGCGCTCGATGGGACGGAACTTCGTGTTCGGGATGGGGCCTTTGCCGTCGACTGGTTCGCCGAGCGGGTTCACTACGCGGCCGATCATGTCGTCGGAGACTGGGATGGAAAGAAGGCGTCCGAGGCGTCGCACCAGCATGCCTTCGTACACCTTCGAAGCGTCGCCCAAGATCGCAGCGCGCACGCCGTCTTCTTCGAGGTTCAGCACGAGGCCGTAGATGGGATTGGCATCCTTCAAGGCTTCTTCGAGCGTGCGGTCGAGGGTTGCGTCGAAGAGCACCATCTCCGTCATGACCGCCTTTTCAAGGCCGTCGATTTCCGCGATGCCGTCTCCGGTCGCGCGGACGATACCGGTCTCTTCAGCGCCTCCTGTGGGCGCAAAGCCGGCGATCTCCTTCTCGATTCGTTTGATGATGCTCTCCATAGTAATAAGTGTGGTTAGTAATTTATGCGTTTGCGATCTTCCGGTAGAGGTCTATGAGCGCGCGCTTTCCGGAGCGGTCGATCAAGGTGCCTTTGCTTTTAGCGCGCCAGCCCGAGAGTAGCGATGAATTCACCTGCGCCTTCTCTGCATGTACGCCTTCTGCTTTTGCCTCTAGAAGCGCGGCCGCTGCGTCTTTCTCATGCGCTACCTCGACAGAAGGGGCGACTGAGGCGTTCCGCGCTTTCGTCGCGGTAAGTTCAGCAAGGATGCCAGGCAGAAGCTTCATGCGGCCCGACGCCTTGAGGTGTGCAACGAGCGTATCGCCGAGCTTCCCTTCATCGGTGCCAGACGCGATGAGGCGGCTTATGGCATGTGCGTAGGTTGCGGCCTTCATGCGCTATTTCCCTCCCATCGCCTTCGCAGCCGCAAGGACGGCAAGGCGTGCGATTTCCTTTTCGCTTTCGCGAAGCATCTTCGCCGACGCTTCCTTGGAGCGCGCCTCGGCGTCTGCCGCGATAGCGGCAGCGCGGGCCTCTGCTTCTTTCACGAGGCGGGTGCGTTCCGTGCCAGCAGCGTCGCGGGCCGTAGCAAGCAGCTCCGCCGCTTCCTTGTCCGCCTGCTCCACGGTTTTTGCCGCAGCCGCATCTGCGCCAGCAAGCTTTTCGGTTGCGCGCTCAGCGTCCTCGACGCCCTTTGCGACGAGCGCACGACGCTCCTCGAGCACCTTCAATACCGGCTTATACAGCAGGAAGTAGAGGGCAACGATAAGTATGCCGAAGTTGACCGCCTGAGCGATCAAGAGCTTCCAGTCTATGCCGAATGCGTCGAGTAGAGCGTCCATGCGAGCGGATTAAATTCGTGTTTAGACGAATTTAATAATGAACGAAACCACGAGAGCCAAGATGCCGAGCGCTTCGGTGAACACGATTGCGAGAATCATGTTGGAAACGACCTTGCCGGACGCCTCTGGGTTGCGGCCGATAGCCTGCATAGCGCCGCTGCCGATAAGGCCGATGCCGATGCCCGGTCCGAATACGCCGAGGCCTGCTGCGAGAGCCATGCCGATGACGCGTGCTGATTCAAGTTCCATATAGTTGTATAAGTCGATTGTTAATTGCTCCATCCCGGAGCCGCATGGACAGGCGGCGCTAATGCGCCTCCTCCCCGTGCGGTTCCATGATAGCCAGCTTGATGAAGAACAGGGTGAGCATGGAGAACACCACTGCCTGGATAAGCGCCACGAATACCTCGAATGCCATGAGCGGCACCGGCAGGAGGTATGCGAGGAAATAGCCGGCGACGAGAATCATCACTTCTCCGGCGAAGACGTTCCCGAAGAGACGGAACGAGAACGAGATAAGCCGCCCGAGGTTCGATATGAGCTCAATCAAGCCCACGGCGAAATCTATCGGTGATTTAAAATTAACAAATTTACCCCCGTACTTCAACAGACCGAGCGTCACTATTCCGGTGATTTCGATGGTGAGCACCGAGATGATGGCGAGCGCGAGTGTGAAGTTCAGGTCCGCGGATGGGGCGCGAAGCAGCGGATTCATTTCGCCGTCGTGTCCGAACAGCACGGAGCCCACTCCTGGTACGAACGCGAGCTCGTTCGCGACGAATACGAACAGGAATATGGTAGCGATGAGCGGGAAGAAGCGGCGCGCAAGCTTGTCGCTTTCAAGCGTTTCCTCCATGAAATTGATGACGCCTTCGAACGCCCACTCGATGCCCGCCTGAAGGCGTCCCGGAACCGTCTTCAAGGAGCGTCCGAAGAAGAAGGCGAAGATGATGAGTACCGCCATCGTTATCCAGGTAAGGAGCAGAGAGTTCGTCACCGGGAAGCTGCCGATACGGAAAAGCTCCTCGGCCTTGAGGACGACGTGGATGGGGCTTACATGCTCCGCGGCGGTGGTCGCCATGTGGGCTGCTTCGTGTTCCATTAGTACAAAAATGACCCGCGAGGGCTTATGAAGACATAGTAGCAAGAGCCGGCCCCTATCGCAAAACAAGCAAGGATAAGAAAACGGACCGCGGTTTTTTGCCGCGGCCCGGTTCAAAGTTGTAACAGGCCTCAGCCTTCAGGAGGAATCATCGATGACATTTCACCCTGGATGACCATATTGGTCGCCAGGTTATCGGTGACCGTCTCAAGCGAATGCTGATAGGCGGACATCATGCCTTCCACCTTTCCTTCGAGCCGCGACGTTGCATTGCGATTGTCGTCGAGCTCATCAAGAGTGGTGCCATGCACACGTGCCAGGTTTCTGTACTCGTCGTTCAGCAGCGCATGCATCAGCTTAAGCTCTTCGTACGCGGTGACGACGGTTTTAGAAAGCGCGCGTTCGCTTTCAACAGCCGCTGCCAGCGACGCGAAGCGAAACTGGCTTATCTTGAGCCGTTCGCCCAGGTTGGCGATTTCTTCTTCGAGCTGCCGAGGCGTTTTGCGCTTGGCTGAAGTCTTGCGTGCAACTTTTTTTGCAGTCTTCTTTCCAGCAGCCATGAGGCCACTCCTTCCATACATGCCTTTCGGCGATTGCATCAAATACTGAACTCTTCCCTGAGTCAAATACGAGATAAGAAAAGCGGCCGCGATACATCGCGGCCGCTGTAGTCTCTTGAGAAAGCAAGCGCTAGTGGCGATTGGCAGCTGCCGTCGCGCTCGCGACGAATGCCTTGCCGAGCTGCCGATGCTGAGCTTCGAGCGCGGTATAGCGCTCGTCCTTGCCTTGCATATCGCGCTTCAGTTCTTCAACCTCGCGCTTCGCTTGACGGAGCTGACGTTCCGCATCTTCAAACTTCTCTTTGTAAGAGTTGCGTTCGTGCTCCCAGAACGTGGCACGTGAGCGCGCAGCATCGCCGGATTCTTTTTGCTTTGCCGCGTTAGCTTCTGCATCGACGACCTTCTGGTCTGCGCGCTGCAGCTGATTCATCAGGCGTTCCACTTCGGGCGTGGGCTTTTTCGTGCGTTTCGCCGGCCTTTTAGCCTTTGTCGTACCCTTTTCTTCTGTTTTCCCTTCCGGGATTCGCACTAAATCACAAAAATTGCCGCTGTGTCAATAATAAGGCAGCCCCGCGGTGTAAGCGCGGGGCTGGTTCCCATTTCTCGGCTGATGGTTATCCGCCGGTCGACCCGAAATACAGGGCCGCCGCGACGACAGCGAGCAGGAGCAGAAGACCGATTGGAAACGGCCGACGATAGGGCTGCTCTTCTTCGATTTCCGGCTCGAACTCATCCGCGTAGCGCGTTTTAGCGCTTGTGACGGTCAGCTCATACGGATCGACGAACCATTTGCCGGAACCGAGGGTTCCGACGAACCGGTCGTCGCTGTGGTCGTACGATACTTCGTGAAAGCCTTCGAGCGGCCGTTCGCGCCCGAGATCGCCCACGAGCGACACTTCCTTCATAAGGTCGGAAATGCCGCCGTCCGGGTCGATCACGAGAATGTGCGAGATGGCGCCAAGCTTTGCCACGAAATAGCGCTTGCCGGCTATATCGAGATCAGGAAATGGATTGAGGAATTCATGAAATCCGGCCGTGATGGGTTCGCCGTCTTGCGACAGCAGATATTCCATCGCGCCCAGAACGCCGACTTGGTAGGTCCGATCGGGTCCCGTGAAGGAACCGATGGTGTGCCAGCGATTGCGTTCCGCAGATGCGGTCATGACGTTCTCCCATTCACACCCGCGGGATGCGGATGATCCGTTCGGATTATAACACTTTTATAAGCATCTGGTCAATAGTATGAAAATGGCCGCGGCGTTGCCGCCGCGGCCCTATCGAAGATGCTGGTTCAGCGCAACTCTAATTTGCGCCGATCGAAACGTGGATGCCGAGCCCTCCGGCGACTGCAAGAATCGCCAGGAGCGGCAGCCCGATTTTGACGACGGCGAAGACAAGCTCGACAACGCCGCCGCCGAATCCGATGACGGTGTTTTCGAACGCATCGCGCCGAGCGATATCTTCGAACGAGTTCGGGTTCCACATGCTCATCGTATATATCCTTCTCGATGTACCCTGCCCTCGACCGGTATACGCCTTTGATAGGGAAATGCAATTAAAAACCATAAAGCCGGCATGCGCCGGCTTTATGCCGTGTGGGATATTCTGAATGTAGCGCGAACCCATTTTGAAAGAAATTCTTGAACCAAT
>CAYWQN010000032.1:0-7236 GCA_964460875.1 uncultured Candidatus Saccharibacteria bacterium
TTTCTCAGCTCTCGCGCGCCGTCGAGCAGCGCGGCGGCAAGCCTCGCCTCTCGGACCTTCGCGACTCAGGCTCCATCGAACAGGACGCCGACGTGGTGATGTTCATCCATCGCGACGATAAGAATAAAGAGGCGTCGGAGCGCACCAACATCGCCGAGATACTCATCGAAAAGCATCGTAACGGACCGACCGGAAAGGTGGACCTCTTCTTCGACGACAAGCGCACGAGCTTCCAGTCCTTGGACACCAAGGGGTATGGCGAACTCGCGGGCGAATTCTAGTCATGGCTGACCGCGTAGAAGATCTTGCTCGCGCATTCGAACGCTTCCCGGGCATCGGGCCCCGCCAGGCGCGCCGCTTCGTGTATCACCTCTTGGGCGCTACCCCGTCAGACCGTTCGCGCATGGCTGACCTCATCGCACAGCTTGCTTCTGACGTGCGCCAATGCACGGAATGCATGCGCTACGGAAACGGCGGCGGTCCTGTCTGCAATTACTGCTCGGACCCGCTCCGCGACGATTCCCAGCTTCTCGTCGTCGAGAAGGATCAGGACCTGCTCGCGCTTGAGCGCGCCGGGACCTATAGAGGCCGCTACTTCGTCCTTGGCGGAGTACTCACCCTTTCCGGCAAAGGCACCATACGCGAGCGCGAGCTCCTGCGTGCTATCGATAAGCGTCTCGCCAAAGGCATGAAGGAAATCATCCTCGCCCTTTCGGCAACAAGCGAGGGCGAGAACACCGTCGACCACCTCCGCCAGATACTGATGCCGTATCGAGAAAGAGCGAAGCTCACGCAGCTCGGCCGCGGACTCGCGACCGGCTCCGAGCTCGAATACTCAGACGCCGAGACCCTCTCAGGCGCACTTCAAAACCGCAAAGAAACGTGATGTTCTTCAAATCGCGCTCCATATACAAATAAGTGCATATGATACAATTCTGATATCTGGTTTTTGGCACTCTTGGTTAAAAAGATAAAGAAAAACCCCGCCTCCGCGGGGTTTTTCTTTATTCGTCTTATCCGATGGAGTCTATTTTGACCTTCACGTACGGCTGCTTGTGCCCGCGGCGCTTCAGGTAGCGGCTCTTCGCCTTGTATTTGACGACGTCTATTTTCTTCGCGCGGCCGACCATGGCGACCGTGCCCTTGACCTCCCCACCTTTGACCTCTGGAGTGCCGAGGGTAAGAGCGCCGTCATCCTTCATGAGGACTTCGGAGAAGACGACCTTGTCGCCTGCCTTATGCTCACCGGAGAGCTTCTCAATGGTAATAGTCGCGCCCTTGGAGACCACGTACTGCTTGCCGCCCGTCTTTATAACTGCCAGTTCCATAATCCCGCTATCCTACCCTAAACCCGGGTTTGAGGCAATATTTGCCCCCTCTAACGAAGCCAGCCTCCAAGCGTTTAGGACGCAAGGAGGCTGTTTTGTGCCCTAGACCCTAGTCGCGAGACCAGGGCCAGGGCGGAAGGATGATGTCGAGCAGCTGATCCACCGCCGGCGCAAGCAATGCAGCCGTATACGTCCACATAGCCCATTCCGGGAGAAAGGGCGTGTGCGACTCATACGCCGGGTCGGTGACGTGCGTCCATTCCTGGTACACGGACCACCCGAAAAGCCCGATGGCGCAGAACGCCACGAGACGGAGCGGGCTGCCGCATAGCGAAGATATGGCATGAGCGAGCGAGCTGATGACCCATACGATGAGCAGCAGGCCGAAAAAAGTGTCGGGGTTCGCCGGCGGCGGCGGAACATACACCATAAGCGGCATCCCGACCACGAGCACCAGGCCAACGACAGCCAGGCAGCCGAACATCTTCCGAATGAAAGAGATCATAGTAGCCCCTTGAAATGCGGCATGAGCTTTCGCTCAGCCCAGGGTTAGGACCCACGAAAGGCCGGGTCTGAAATTACTATCGCACAAATAAAATATTAATCAAGCTCGTGGGTCTTCGGCTTATCAAGCGCGACCGGCTCGATGCCGAGCTTGTCTCCGGTGATGCGATAGACGTCCTTATCAATTTTACCGAGCTCCTTGTATCCGCTGGTGTAATGGGAGACCGCCGTCCCGAGCGCAGTTCCCAATTTCTTATAAAACTCCTCGTAGCTTCCGATATGCTTCCCAAGCTCGCCGACGCGCTTCTGTATCTCTGCAGCCTTCTCTTCAATTTGGAGCGCTTTCAGCCCCTGCATGACGGTCTGAAGATAGGCGAGGAACGACGTCGGAGAGACGATAATGACTTTGTATTTTGAAGCGGCGCGCTGTATGAGGTTCTCCTCCTCCCCTGCCCCAACCTGGTTGGTGAGAAGATCGTAGTAGATGCCTTCGGACGGAATGAACATGAACGCGAAGTCCATCGTATCCTCTTCGGGCCTGATGTACTTCGCGGTTTCGACGATGCGGAGCTTCAAATCGTTCACGAAGGCTTTCTCCGCCGCAGCGCGCTCCGCGCTCCCGATGGCGGTCCCCACGAACCGATTGTAATTATCCAGCGAGAACTTGGAATCCACTGGCACGAGCTTCTTGTTGATACGTATCACCGCATCCACTATCTCCCCGTTCTTAAAGGGATACTGTATGGCGTAGTCTTGCGGACTCATGACGTTTTTCAGCACCGTCTCCAAGTAGTATTCGCCCAGTATTCCGCGCTGCTTCGGGTTTTTTAGAAGGTCCTGGAGCGACTGGAGCTGCTCGGCGTAGGTCTGCGTCTGCCGGCCGATTTCTTTCACGCTGGTAAGCTCGGTCGTGATTTCCTTGATGAGGCGGGAGGACTCGCCGAGCTGGCTTCGCATGGTCTCGTGAATCTGGGTGGAAGACGCCGCCATGCGCGAATCCAAGGAGCGCTCAAGCGTCTCCATCTGCTTCTGAAGCAGCATCATGCCGTCGCCTGAAGCCGCAGGCGCTTCCGGCTCGCGGCGCTTCAGTATGAAATAGAGGCCGATGCCCTGGACGAGGACGAGGCCGAGAACGATGAGCGCGACGGTGAAGATATCCATTGAAAGAAGTATACCTCGACCATTTCAGGAAGGCATAGAAGCCCTGCATGCGAGGCGCGGGCAGGCCGGTTCTGTAGGCGTACTGCAGCGTACGACGGAAGAAACGGCGGGGCGCCCGCAACAAAGCAGGCGGGGTTTCTATGCCTTCCTAGCGCGCCGAGCAGGGCCGATGAAGAACAGCTCCTTGGAAAGCTCAATAAGCCCGAGGTTCGTGATGCCGGCGAGCGCGATGATACTTATGTCGAAGAGCGATAGCGGAACGGTATGCACTATCGCTTGGAACATAGGGACGAAAAGCGCGGCGAGCAGCATGAGCATGCTGCCAGCGAGCGAAATGAGAAGAATAGGGTTTGAGAAGAATGGCAGCTTCCAGAGGCGCGTACCGAAGGACTTAAGGCCCAAGGCGCCGGCAAACGAGCTCGCGGACAACGCTCCGAACATGATGGTGCGGAGCTCGTCCTCGGCGAGCCCTCTCGATACCAGATAGAAATGGAGGCCGACGAGCATGAGGCCGGTCAGCACCCCAACGCATGCGATGAGCTTCAAGAGATCTTTCGACAGCACGTGCGCGATATCAGGATGCTTGGGCGAGCGCTTCATCGCCGAGGGGTACAAAGGCTCGAACGCGAGCGCCACGTTCATGAGACCGCCTTCGATGAGGTTCGCCCACATGATCTGCGTGGGCAGGAGCGGTATAGGAAGTCCGGTCGCGAGCGCCGCCACGATGACGAAGATTTCGCTGAAGTTCGTCGAGAGCAGGTACGCGAAAATCTTCTTGACGTTGTCGCGAAGCCGCCTGCCCTCTTCGATAGCGTAGGTCACGACCGAGAAGCTGTTATTCAAAAGAACGAGATCCGATGCTTCCTTGGCCACGTCAGTCCCGCTCCCGAGCGCAACACCGATGGATGCCGCTTCAAGGGCGGGCGCGTCGTTCACGCCATCGCCCGTCATCGCGACCACTTCCCCGGCGTTCGTGAGGATGCGCGCCACGCGGAGCTTATCGGTGGGCGCGACGCGCGCGAACACCGTGTGGTCGCGAAGAAGCGCGAGCAACGCGTCGTCCTCCAGGTCCTTGAACTCAGCGGCCGTATACGCCCGCTCCTCAGGGCCTGCGATGCCGGTTTCGCGCGCAAACCAGAGCGCCGTCTCGGGGTTGTCGCCGGTGAGCATGATGACGCGTGCGCCAGCGCCCTGCATGGCAGCTACCGAGGAGCGCGCATCGCTCCGTATCACGTCCGAAAAGATGATGAAGCCAAGAAGCTCCAGATGAGCGAGCACTTCTTCGACGCGTTCTTCTGGCGGGAATACCGAAAGGCCGGTGTCCACCTTCCCGACCGCGAGCACGCGCTTCCCTTCGCGCGCAGCGCGCAGCATCGCCTCGCCGAAGTAGGCGGCGTTGTCCTTCGTGAACGCGCCCTCGCCTCCGCGTATGCCCATAGTGTGCGACGCGTGCGCCAAGAAAAGTTCCGGCATGCCCGTGAGATACGCTACATGCTTGTCGCCCTCTTTCACGAGCATGCCGCCGAACCTGCGCGCAGACGTGAAGTGGAGCTCATCCTGCCGCGGATGATCGCTGCGGAGCGCGTGCTCGGAGAGTCCCGCCTCAAGGCCGGCAAGCAGTATCGCCTGCTCCATAGGCCTGCCGCGCGCGATAATCTCGTCGCCTGGCGCCGCGCTTTCATCCACCTCCTCTATATACCCGTCAGACGCAAGCACGGCAGCGCGCAGCATCGCAAGCGCGTTCTCGCCGTCAGCTTCTTCGGTGGTGCCCGAAAGAGTGACGAAGCCCGATGCTTTCATCCTGCCTTCGGTCAGCGTGCCGGTCTTGTCGGTGAGGATGATAGAGGTTGCGCCGAGCGTTTCAGCGGCAAGCAAGCTCTTCACGAGGCCGCCCTGCTTCAAGATGCGCTCCATGCCGAGCGCGAGCACGACGGTGACCGCTGCTGGAAGTCCTTCCGGGATAGCCGCGACCGCTATCGCGATGCCGATGAGAAGCGTCTCGCCGACCGTCATGCCGCGCAAAAGCGCGAGCCCCGCGACGAGCACGATGACTATTGCGACCAGTACGAGAAGGAGGCGCGCAATTCCCTTTATATCTTTCTGGAGCGGCGTCTCCGCTTGGCGGTTCCCGAGCTCGCGGGCGATCTTGCCGAGCTCAGTGTCGCTTCCCGTTGCGACGATGACGCCGGTAGCCGCGCCCGCGACCACCAGCGTTCCTGCGTACGCCATGCCGCTCCGCTCCACCAAGGGCGCGTCTATGGCGACCGCCTCCGCGTTTTTCTCAGCAGGCAGCCATTCGCCCGAAAGCGCAGCCTCGTTCACGGAAAGGCCGTGAGTTTCGATGAGGCGGATATCGGCCGGTGCCTTCGAGCCTGCGGAAAGCACGACGACGTCGCCGGGGACCGCGTCTTTCGCCGCTATCTCGCGCTTAACCCCGTCGCGTATGACGACGGCGCGCGGCGCCTCTTCTTTGGCGAGCGCCTGGAAAGCCTGACCTGCCTTCCCTTCCTGAAATATCCCGATAGCCACGTTCACCAACAGGGCGAGCGCGATGACGAACGCGTCGGCATAGTGTGCGATAAGGAGGGTCGCAAGCGAGGCGAGCAGGAGCACGATTGCGATAGGGCTTTTGAGCTGCCGGACGAGGCGATCGAAGAAGGTGTCGACGCGCGGAGGGCGGAACGACGAGGTGCTGTCGGCGAGTCGGCGAGCCGCTTCATCTGAGGAAAGGCCTCCGGCCATCGTTATGCCGAACGTTGAAAGCGCATCCTTCGCCGGAAGCGCATGCCAGGGGCGCATGTCCATATAGAGGCAGTATAGCAACCGCTTGTGCTATCCTTGCCCACATATGGCAATACACGAATCGATAAAGGCAGGCATTAAGGACGCGATGAAGGCGCGCGATGAAGTGAAGCTCCGCACGTACCGCTCATTGGTGACGATGATGACCAACGAGGTCGTCGCGAAGAAGCGCAAGCCGGACGAATTCCTCACCGATGACGAAGCGCTGGCCGTCTTGAAGCGCGCTGCCAATCAGCGCAAGGATTCCATAGAGCAGTTCGATAAGGCCGGACGCACGGAGCTCTCGGAGCCCGAGAAGGCCGAGCTCGCCCACATCGAGGCACTGCTTCCGGCGCAGATGCCCCGCGAGGAGATAGAAGCAGTGGTGAAAGCGAAGAAGGCGGAGATGCCGGACGCTAACGTCGGGATGCTGACGGGCGCAGTCATGAAGGAACTCAAAGGGCGCGCGGACGGAGGCGTGGTCAAGGAAGTCATCGAAAGCCTCGGATAGTATGGCGCTTTACACCGGAGGCTGCCATTGCGGGAATATTCGCTTCGAAGCTGAGGCAGACGTCGCGATAACCAGTGCGATGGACTGCAACTGCTCGCATTGCGCAAATAAAGGCTTCCTACTCTCCTTTGTACCCGCGACCGCCTTTCGCATTACGCACGGGGATGAATCGAAACTCACCGAATACAAGTTCAATACGATGAATATTAGCCACCTCTTCTGCCCGGTATGCGGCGTGCAGAGTTATGGACGCGGCAAAGGACCAGACGGCACGGAAACTATCATGCTGAACGTCCGGTGCCTGGACGGCGTTGATTTGAAAAACGTTGCGATAACCGAGTTCGACGGAAAAAGCCTCTAGCGCTGTGCACAGCGCGGGTCGCTACCGCCTTAAAGAGGCGTATAGTTTTTATATCCGCGACTATCGTGCCGCGATGTACCTAGGGAGCAATGCTATGGCCGAGAGCCTAGAGACTCATCCCGAACAACAACTTTTACTCTGGTCAAATCTTCCGGTCCAAACCCGAGAAGATTGCGACCGTCGGAGCGCCGCGAAAGCTGAAAACGAGGCGCGCCGCATGGGCCGCCTGGACTCGATACTCGATGGCGCTATGGGCGCCGGTTCGCGCCGCGATCTCTGAGGAACAGTTGGTACGCATGCATAAGGCGGCCTTTTTTAGGGCCGCCTTTTCGCATACCATTCATGGTCTTATCTCGCTGATATCGTTCGCGCGCCCACTCCACGGGGAATCGCCCACGAGTTTCTGCTCGTCGCCACTCGCCGAACTCGCGGGCCCCGCTCGCGGTTTTTCCTGTTGGAAAAACATCGCCGCACGCTTCGATTCCCCGACGCAGAGCATTCTTATGCTCTGCTTGGAGTCACAAGCACAACGCCGCCCTAAGAGGCGGCGTTGTGTCTTGTGACTCCACGGGGAATCGAACCCCGATTTC
>CAYWQN010000033.1:0-6436 GCA_964460875.1 uncultured Candidatus Saccharibacteria bacterium
TCGGCCTCGCGGGCTTTTTCTACCGGAATGTTGCGGAGCGCACCGGCGGCCCTGCTGCACCGGTTGCCTGCACAATGGAAGCGAAGCTATGCCCGGACGGCTCCTCAGTCGGCCGCCAAGGGCCCGACTGCGCATTCGCCGCGTGCGCTTTCCCTAGCGTCCAGGACCCTGCCATCGGCATCGCGTTCGCGGTTCCGGCAGGCTATGAGGTCGACGATAAGGCGTCGCTTTCTGACGGAGAGAGTGTTCGGGTGAATTACGCCCGCTCGCCCGCAGGCCCTTCATCGGGCCGCATCACGGTACGCGTCTTTCCCATCCTAGAAGGGAAGACCGCCGAGGATGTCATGCTAGCGAACTCGAAACATCTCACTGCAGATATGCCGGCGAAGTCGATGAGCGAGTTCAAACCAGTTCTTATAAATGGCCGGACGTTCCAATCGTTTATTGCCGACCGTTTCGAGGGCCAGATTACGAGCTACTACTATCTCGTGCGACAAACTGACGTACTCCGATTCGATATTACGGAAAGCAATGTCGATTGGACGAACCCTGATCTGGTCGTCGGGAACCTCCCCGAGCACAAGAACCTCCTCTCGATGCTCGCAACCCTGCAGACGCTCTAGCCCGCAACGCTGATAACGGCGTATAAAACCAGGGCGCCGATAAGCGTTACGACCGTGGTTAGCAGCTTCGGGTGCGCGTGGTGGCTTTCAGGAAGAAGATCCGAAGCGCCGATGTAGAGAAAGAAACCGGCGAAGGTCGCGAGTATGGGCGCGAGCACTTGCGGCGGTACGGTAAAGAACAAGGTGGCGCCGGCGCCGAGAATGGGCGCGGCGGCGTCCGCAAGAAGCCAGCGAAACGCTTCCTTGCGCGTGCCCTTATTCTTCAGGATCATGTTCACGGTATTGATGCCGTCGGAAAAATCGTGCGTAAGGACGGCGACGGCGACGACTGCGCCCACAGCGGCAGACGCCTGGAAGGCGAGGCCTACGGCGAGCCCATCGAGAAAGCTGTGCGCGGACAAGGAGCCGGCTCCGAGAAGACCGCGCGTATCGGCGCCATGCGCATGCGCGTCATCGCCGTCATCGTGGTGCGTGTGCAGAAGAATGAGCCGGTCGAGTATCACATAGAGGAAGAAGCCTAGGGCGGTGAATGTGATGAGGGTGCCCGGCTCGAAGTATCCTTCGCCGAGCTCGATGGATTCAGGCAAGAGATCGAAGAACGCGACCGCAAGGACAGCGCCCGCTGAAAAGCCCAGCACGAGGTGGAGCTTGTCTTTAAGTTTGAGGGCCAGGGAGCCGCCAAGAAGCGTGGCGCCTGCGGCTGCGAGCGCAATCAAAAGCACGGTCATAGGCATAAAGAACAGCATACACTGTCATAAAAGAGCCGGAAACGCGTCGTGATATAGTACGCCCAGAAAAACTAATACATATCCATGAATGATTCCTTTGGAGAAACGTTCGTAAGGGCCACGAAGCCCGTGCGCTACACGGCCGCAGCCGCGCTCGGCGTGCTTGCGCTTTTCCTGCTCGCTCTGACCATTAATGCGTTCGGCAATATCGGCCGTTCCGAGAACCCGTACATGAACACCATCACAGTGGACGGAACGGGGAAGGCGGCTGCGATCCCGAATATCGCTACTATCGACTTTTCGGTAATGGAAACCTCGGCGACCGTGGGGGATGCGCAGAAGAAGGCGACGGAGAAGACCAATGCCGCTCTTGAAGCCGTCGATAAGCTCGGCGTCGACAAGAAGGACGTGAAGACCATCGCGTACAACGTCTACCCTCAGTACGAGAACCAGCAGCCCTGCTATGGCGGCATCTGCCCGACCACCAGCCCGAAGATAACGGGGTACCAGGTCTCGCAGACGGTAGAAGTGAAGGTGCGCGATACCGCGAAAGCCGGCGACGTGCTCCAGGCGCTCGGTACGCTGAACGTCCAGAACATCTCGGGCCCCAACTTCACCGTTGATGAGGATGACGCGGTTAAGAGCGAGGCCCGCAAGGAGGCTATCGACAACGCGAAGGCGAAGGCCAAGGCGCTTGCCGACGAGCTCGGCGTCCACCTCGGCAAAGTCGTCTCCTTCAACGAGAACATGGGCGGCTACCCGATGTACGCCAAGGGCTACGCCGGGGGAGTCGCTATGGACATGATGGCTGAGTCGGCCCCGGCCCCGTCCTTGCCGACCGGCGAGAATGAGACCTCTGTTACGGTGACCATCACCTACGAGATTCGCTAAAATTGAAAGGCAATCACGAAAAAACCCCGCAGATGCGGGGTTTTTTCGTGATTGACGCTCGGCGCCTTTCTGGTATACTCATCGGCAAGAGCGCCCGAAGGGGCGTTTTAAAATACTCGACATGAAATCCTTCATCAGCTACCTCAAGAACGTCCGCGGGGAATTCCAGCATATCGTCTGGCCCAAGCCTCGTACGGCGCTCATGCATACGGGCCTCATCATCTTGATTTCCGTCATCGTCGCTGTCTTTATCGGCCTTTTGGACTACGCGCTCACGTCGCTCGTAGGCCTTATCGTCAATCGCTAACATGGACTCCCGCACCGCTCCCCAGTTCAACGAAGATGCCGCCAACAGCGAACCGCGCTGGTACACCATTCATACCTACGCCGGCTATGAGAACGCCGTCGAACGCAACCTGAAGCAGCGCATCGAATCTCTCGGCATGGGCAACAAGATATTCGAAGTCGTCGTCCCGACGGAGAAGAAGGTCCGCGTCAAAGCCGGTAAGCGCGTCGTCGAGGAGGAGAAGATATACCCAGGCTACATTCTCGTACGCATGATCGTGGACGAGGACTCGTGGTTCGTGGTCCGCAACACTCCTCGCGTCACGGGCTTCGTGGGCTCCGGCACGACGCCGGTGCCGATGGAAGAGTCGGAAGTGACGACGCTCATGAAGCGCATGGGCGCTGAAGCTCCGAAGCACCGCATCGACCTTATGAAAGACGACGCCGTCATCATCAACGACGGTCCGTTCAAGGACCTCGAGGGCAAGGTGGGGGAGATAGACGAGGACCGCGGCAAAGTGAAGGTGCTCGTCGCGATGTTCGGTCGCGAGACCCCGGTGGAGCTCGATTTCTTGCAGATACGCAAAATCTAACGTAGATTCTTAATCACACGCATATGCCTAAAGTAGTAAAACTCATCAAGCTCCAGATTCCAGCAGGGAAGGCTACCCCTGCGCCTCCGGTTGGTACCGTGCTCGGTCCCGCAGGCGTGAACATCGGCGACTTCGTCAACAAGTTCAACGAGGCCACCCGCGACAAGATGGGGGACATCATCCCGGTGGACCTCTCCGTCTACGAGGACCGCACCTTCTCGTTCGTACTCAAGACCCCGCCGGCGTCCCGCCTTATCTTGAAGAAGCTCGGCCTCGACAAGGCTTCACAGAAGCCAGGCTCGAAGTCCGCAGGAACCCTCACGAAGGGACAGGTCCGCGAAATAGCAGAGCAGAAGATGCCGGACCTCTCGGCGAACTCTCCTGAAGCGGCTGACCGCATCATCGAAGGAACTGCCCGCTCGATGGGAATCCAGGTCAAGTAAGAAGCAAGAAACCGGCGAAAGCCGGTTTTTGTTATTATAGTTTTATGAACATGGAAGCACCTGCGGCTACCCCTGCTACGGAACGACCCCCAGCACTTACTGGCCTCGATAAGGTTTTCGCTCAAAACCTTATCGGCAATCTGAAGTTTCCGCAGATGGCGCTTACGATATCGGGCTTTACTATGAACGCGATACTTTCAGACCCGGACTGGAAGAACCTGCTCAAGAAATATAGAGAGCAGTCGATTACGAACGATATGGCAAAACGGATGCGTGATGTCGCGAACGGCGCACACGCCAAGCACTTGCCGCCGGGCGCTGCTCCCACGCTCTCGCTCGGCCGTATGAAACGTCTTTGGAAAGACGAGAAAAAACACATCGACCGATTCCTGTATCATCTCGCCGCCGCCCGCCCGGAAGATGGGCCGAAGAAAGTATTAAGCGTACTAGAGACGTTCCGTCTCAACTGGGCCATCTCAAGAGGAAAGCTCGATACGGCAGTTCCGGTAATCGTCGCCATAACTGATGCACTTAAGGAAGTAGTATCTCTCCCGGAAATAGCAGTGCAGCTGCAAGAGTATCGGAGCATCTTTAAGAACTCCGATTGGAAAGAAAGCAAAGAAAATACAATACGGGAACGGGAAGTTCAAGACCAAATCATGAGAAAAGTGCGTGCGAAGGTAACCTCAAATCTTTCGCTCAATCAAGATATCGTCGGACGCGCGCTCGGCTTTCTTGAGGTGTCTTGGGGCTAACGCTCGAGCGTAACGTACTCGTAAGGGGGTGCGTGCTCAGGATGATTTTCCTGTTCAATAATTTTCGTGAAAGAAGAGTAGTCAGGGAAGTGGACGTCGCCCGGAGAATCATCGTCAACCAGGGTCAGCATAAGACGATCGGTGTGTGGCATCGCGTCTTTGAAGATGCCGCTTCCGCCTATGATATAAATCTCATCGGCGCCTTCCGCGCTTTTTGCAGCTTCTATAGCCGCTTCGACTGAAGTGACCACGATAGCCCCGGGCGCGTCGTAGCTCTCGTTTCGCGAGACGACGATATTCGTGCGCTTGGGGAGCGGCCGACGCTCCGCAGGCAGGGACTCCCACGTCTTGCGTCCCATGATGATGGGGTGGCCGCGCGTCACATTCCGGAACCGCTCAAGGTCTGCCGGGATATCCCAGACCAGGTCGTTGTCTTTCCCCAGAACGCTCGTCCTTTTCCCGATGGCGGCGATGGCAGAGATGCGGCCCATGGTTACATATCTTCGAGCACCTGCACATCATATGCAATCTCCTCGTACGGATGCGTCTTCTTGAGGGCTGCGAGCACGTCATCGATATAGTCCTCATCGACTTGGCACTCGACGCGCTCTTCCTCCACTTCTTCCATCGTTCCGACTTCGCCTATGGCCGGAGCAGCGCCTTCTTCTGGAAGGAACCGGCCAATCCCGCGTACAGAAAAGCTCGCAAAGGAATATTTATCGGACTTGCCGGCGCCAGCCTCGCCTATGGCGCGGCGGACTTTGTCGGCGTCAGCCAGAGGGACAGTGAATACGAGCTTGTAGCGCATTCCCTCAACTATACCTCTCATGTTGACGTAGTAAATGCCGTTCGCTACTATCCCCAAGCCTCTAGAGTTGCTGGGAAAGCGAACGGGTAACACCGGGACTAATACGGAGGCGTGTCCCACTGCAGAATCCGCTTAAGTCGAAAGCTGGCCTCAATCGAGGATCGATACAGCCTAGAGATTCCCCGGCTTCTCACATGCGGGTCGGCCTTTCAAGGTCGGCCCGCATTTCTTTTACGCCTTATAGATTCGTGTCCCCGTATTCCCGGCAACAACTACCGCGTCCATGGGCTGGTCCCACGGCTGGCGCAGCAGGGGAGTCGCGGAAAATTGACGCTCATAGCAGAACCCAATGCGGAACCATGCGCGGGGAACTTGGGCGAGGAAGCGATCATACCAGCCGCCGCCCTGGCCGTGGCGCGTACCCGAAGGGTCGAAGGAGCGGCCCGGGATGAGAATGGCCGCAGGCCTGTCGCCGACAGCTTCCATAGCTTTCTTCGTTTCTTCGGCGGGGTCCAAAGAGGCGCGCGGCGCTATCTCATAGATGCGCGCGCCTTCAGGAATATCGACATAGTCGAGGAAGGGAACTTCAGTGCGGAGCGGCACGTACGTGATAAAGGCGCCATACGGCGCCAGCATCGATTCTATTTTTGCTTCTTGTGCCACGGCAATTTCTTCTTCGTGTCGCGGTCGGTGTAGAGGCGTGGCAGCATGCTCTCTGGCTTCCAGCTCTTCTTGAGGGCGGCTACGTTGGTCGACGAGGCGTATTTGCCGCTTGCCGCGTAGTCCTTGCCTTCGATAGGCCCGGTCTCGAAGAAGATGATCTGCGCGATGCGGCGGCCCACCACCAGAGGGATGATGTAGTTCTTGGAGTTGTTCGTGATCTCCATCGTCCAGCGGTTGATGTAGCCGACGTCGCCCCAGCCGGCGCATTTGCAGACCTCGATGAAGTTGCGGCCGAGCGAGCTGCGCGCCTTCATCATCGTCGTGATGTGATCTTTGCCGCCGATGAACTCGTCGGTGTGCGCGAGGATGGTCTCGCCCGGGCGCAGCACGATGACCTTGTCGTCAGGACGTATGCCGCTCTGCCAGTTGAAATTGTATTTCTTGAACGCTTCTTTCGCAGGCACGGCGCGCTCGACGTTTTTTGCGCCCCATACGTGCTCCATATGTTCCTGGCTCCAGATGTTATAGAGCGAGTGGTTGTATTTCGGAGGCTGCTCGCGGAAGAAGTATTCGCCGAGCGTGACGTCGTAGCTCGAGGTCGCCAGCTGATCGCGGTTAAAAGGGGAAATGATAATGTCGCCCTTCTT
>CAYWQN010000034.1:0-6381 GCA_964460875.1 uncultured Candidatus Saccharibacteria bacterium
GAAGCCGCCGCGTCCGCCGCGATCACCGCCGCCGAAGCCGCCGCGACCTCCGCCGCCTGCCGGGCGATCACCCTGCGGGCGAGCGAAAGAAACGGAGAGCATGCGCCCGTCCATTTCCTTTCCGTCCCAGCGATCGATAGCAGCCTGTGCAGCTGCCTCGTCCGCCATTTCGACGAAGCCGAATCCGCGCGAGCGGCCGGTCATGCGGTCCATAATAATGCTTGCAGACGTGACCTGGCCCGCCTCTTCAAAGGCGGTGCGTAGCTCGTCTTCCGTCGTGCGATAAGGAATACCGCCGACGTAGAGTTTGGTGTTAGCCATGTGTGAACTTGATTTGTAACCTCGCCGATACCGAACACCTTGGATTTAGGCCGTAGCTCCTGCTACCTGCGAGTTATTCGCACTATGCCATGGAAGCTGAGAGGAAGCAACGATACGGTATGCGCAGTGGGGATTACCGGTCAATACGGGCGCCCGTGAGGCTCGCAGGCTCTTTTCCGTCCCAGGATATTTTGCCGGAGACGACGAGGTTCGTGATTTCCGGCTGATAGCGGTGCTCCGCTTCGTTCACGCGGTGGGCGAGGGATTCGGGCGTGTCGTCAGGCAGAATGTCGACGGGGTGGCTGAAGAAGACAGGACCGTCGTCGAACTTGTCCGTGACGAAGTGCATGGAGACCGCCGATTGGGTAATCTTTCCGGCTTTGTATGCTTCCATGACGCGCTCATGCGTTGCCATGCCGAAGAAGCCGGCGCCCCCATAGTCGGGAAGCGGAGCGGGGTGGATGTTGAATGTGGTGCGCGGGGAGAGGCCCTTCACATATTTAAGCCAGCCGGAGAGCGCGACGAAGTCGGCTCCCGCGTCGGCTGCAATCTTCTGATATTCGCCCGCTTCATAGGGCCCCGGAAAGTGGATGAACGGAATGCCGAGTCGGTCTGCTTTCGCGCGTACGCCGCCTTGCGCATGATCAGACACGACGCCCACAATTTCCGCTTCGAGGCGTCCGTCGTTTGCGGCATATACCAGGTTTTCAAATCCTGAGCCGCCTCCTTCCTCGGTGCCGGATGCGAAGACGAGCAGTTTCGGCGTCATGCTTTCTTCAAGAAACTGTCCTCGATGTCAGCGAACGTGCCGCCGACTTTCTTTCCAGGATTGAAGATATTGAGCGGGTCGAAGATATGCTTGGTCTCGCGGAAGAGCCGCGTCATCTCAGGGCCGAACAGCTGCTCGAGGTACGGCGTGCGGATGATGCCGTCATTGTGCTCGCCGGTCGTCGTTCCCCCGTACCGGATGACGAGGGCGCGAGCTCGAGCACAGTCTGCTTCGTCTCAGGTTTCGAAAGGTCCATGAGCGGGATGATATGGAAATTGCCGTTTCCAATGTGGCCTGCAATCGTGTAGACGAGGTCGTACTTTGCGAGAATGGCGTTCAGTTCAGGAAGGAACTTCGGGTACGAGTCCGGGGGTACGACGAAGTCGTCGATAAACGGGGCGGCATAGAGGCCGGAAAGATTCTTCCGGAGAAGCGCGAAGCTCTCGCGGCGCACGATCCAGAACTTCTCGGACGCTTTCTCATCTTTCTCGATGCGCATCGGAAGCTTCAAATCAGCGAGCGCCGCATATGCCGCGGCCGCTTTCTTGTCCGCCTCCTCCAGGGTGTCTTCCGCAAATTCCGCCATGAGGATGAGTTTTGGGATGCCGCCGGTGGCCGCCGTGAGTACTTCCGGAATGAACGAGAGGCCGAGGCGGATAGCGCGGAAGAGGCCCATCTGCATGAGCATCTGCGGCAAAAAGCGCACGGCGAGCGCGAGCGTGTGGTCGTCGTAGGACTCGAAGGACTCGGGATTAAGGGGGAGTATCTTGTGCACGATTTTCGGGAGAATCTCGAGCTTCGTATGGCCGTGGTCGCTCGGAAGATACACAACGAGCATTGCGCGATGGGCCTTCGGCTTCACGAGGGAGAGCTTCGCCTTGGTCATGAGGGCGAGGGTCCCTTGCGCGCCCGTGATGAGCTTCGCAAGGTTGAAGGTGCCGCTCTCCGTATCGAGCACGCTCCAGAGCGCGTATCCTGCGGAATTCTTCGAGACTTTCGGACGGTGCGATTCTATAAGTTCACGATTCTTAATAACCAGCTCGCTCATGCGGCGATAGATTTCGCCTTCAAGGTCTGTTTGTTTCTTCTTTGCATCAAGCTCGTCGGGGCCTAGTGCTTTGAAAGTGGTCTGCGAGCCGTCTGAAAGAACCACGCTTACTTCCTCTACGTATTTCTCCGTCTTGCCGTATTCAAGCGTGCGCTCGCCGCCTGAGTTGTTATTCACGATGCCGCCCATAGCGCACAGAGAACGCGATGCCGGGTAGGAAGGAAGAATGAGGCCTTTGGCGAGGGTCGCTTTCTCGAAATCGCGGTAGTACGCGCCAGGCTCCGTGACGGCATATCCGTCGCCCACCTCGAGAACCTTATTCATGTATTTCGTGAACACCGCAACGACCGAGCGCGTGAGGGAGCCGCCAGACATGCAGGTGCCCGCTGCACGCGCCGTCACGGAGACGTCCTCGCCGCCTTCCTTTGCCGCGCGGACGGCTTTCACCAAGGCAGAGACATCTGCTGCGTCTTTGGGATAGACCACCAAGGACGGCGTACGCTCGAACAGAGAGGTATCGCGCGCGTACTTCGCACGTTCCTTTGAGGCGTCTGAGACATCTCCCTTCAGGGCGCTGGCGAGCTCTGATTTCAAATTCATATCTAGGAGTATACCGTTTCCGCGCGGACAACCTCTTCGGCGACCCGTACTGCTGACTCAACGGCGCCTTCCATGAAGCCGTAGCGCCGTGCCGTATGCTCGCCAGCAAAATGTACACGCCCGTGGGGAAGCGGGAAGAGGTTCTTTATGGTCGTGCGCTCGTTGGTCTGGAACAACGGGTAGGCCCCGCCTGTGTATGGGTCGTCGCCCCATGCATAGCTTGTCACCGACTTCACGAGGCGGCGCACATCTCCGAATACCGGGGCGAGCGCTTCGCACACTTCATCCGCCCGCTCTTCATCGTTCAATCGCGCCATGGCCACCGCGCCGTCGCCGGTAGCATAGGAGATGAGGACTCCGCCTATGCCCGGTTCACCCTGGGTCGCGTGATATATCTGATGCGCGATACGGTCGGTGAAGATATTGAATGCGTCCTCCTTCCAGAAGCGCTCGGAAAATTCTATTGCGGTCTTCGTGATCCTGCAGTACTTGAGTTCGTCGAGTGCCGCTTCGCGTTCGGGAGGGAGCATCGGGGTGAAGTGTATATTCGACACCGCAAGCGGAGGAATCGCCGCCACAAGGCGCGCGCCTTCGAAGTTACGGCCGTCTTTAGTCCGTACGCTCACGCCGCCGCCGTTCTCCTGCACATCGGTGACTTCGCAGGAAAGTGCGATATTCTCAGCGCCGATGCGCGCGGCGAGCGCATTGGCAACCATCGCGCTCCCGCCTTTGACCCGCTGATTGCATCCGGTCGCCTCGTCGCCGCCTACCGCGTAGTCGTACAGGACATCGTAGGTCGGTATGAAGCGCATGTCCTCCCCGAAGTCGGTGCTCCGTACCAGGTCGAGGAGGGCGGCATCATCCTCGGGTACTCCCTGCATGTGCAGGAAGCGCCACCAGTCGATGAATTGCAGCCGATGCACCTCGTCCGGGGAAAGCTCGGGGAATCGCCTCACGAACGAAGCGATGACACCTTTCAGTTTCTCGGACGGTTCCCAGGAACCTGCCGGAAAGTGTCTGCCTTCGTGCAAGAACTCCTCGGTGAGTCGATGATCTATTAAAGGGAGGTCCAGCTCGGCGCAGAGTGCGCGCAATATCTTGTCGTTATTGCCGACCCACTCGCCGCCCATCTCGTAATAGAGGCCCTCATCGGTTTTGCGCGTATCAACGCGTCCCCCGATGCGGTCGCGGGCTTCAAGCACGAGCACTGAGCGTCCGGCGCGCTTCAGGAGATAGGCGGCATAGAGTCCGGCCAGGCCCGCGCCAAGGATGAGATACGGGCGGGCAGCGTCCATACAAGCTCAGAACACGTCGACCGTTATCTTGCCGAGCATCTCATCGAACAGGGACGCCGCCGCTTCTTCGATCTGCCGCGCCTCCGCGTCGATGTCCTCCTTCGTCCGGTCGCCGAGGCTGTCCTTGATCATCGTGTAGTACTTCATCTTCGGCTCGTTCCCAGAAGGGCGCACATGAAGCGCGCTCCGCTCGTCGTCGCTGAAGAAGAATGAAAGCATGTCGCCGCGGTCCCAATCCCTGGTCTCTATCGGGGTACCGGTCGCGCCGTCAGTGACGACGCCGGTCATCCGGTCCATAGCTTTCAGCACTTTGCGGCCGCCAATCTCCTTGGGGAGGTTCTTGCGGAGCTCGTTCATCGCGAGGTTCATCTGGTCGAACGCGCCGAAGCCTTCGATGAGCCGGTAGTAGAGGCGCTCAGCGTAGTAGCCGTGCTTTTGGTAGAGGGACTCGAGGAGGTCGAGCGCGGTCATGCCCTTTGATTTGCACCACGTCACCATCTCCGCTGCGACGATGGCCGGCGTCTCCGCGCCCTTGTCGCGATAGTCGTCGCTGAAGGAGTAGCCGACGCTTTCCTCGCAAGAGAAAATGAACTGCTTTTCCTTCGGAAGGTGCTCCTGTCGCTCGCCGATGAACTTATAGCCCACGAGGAGGTCGCCGATGACCTCGACGCCGAAGCTCTCTGCGACATCCCGCAAAAGGTCGGTGGTGACTGAGGTCTTTATGATGACCGGGTGCGCCGGCAGCTTCCCGGCGTCCTTGAGCGCGTTCATGTAGAAATAGCCCATCAATACGGCGGCCTGGTTCCCGGAGAGCACATGCCAGGCGCCTTCCCGGTCAGGCACTGCAATTCCGAGCCGGTCTGCATCAGGGTCCGACACGATGACGATGTCTGCCTTGGTCTTCGTGGCGAGCGCTATCGACTGGTCGTATACCACGGGGAACTCAGGGTTCGGAAAGTGGCCTTCGACTTCGGGGAAGGCGCCGTCCAGGCTCATCTGACTCTCCACGACCGCGATATTCTCGAAGCCGACCGCTTTAAGGACGGGAAGCACGGATTCTGACCCGACTCCGTGCAAAGGCGAGAATACGATGGAAACATCTCGGCCAGGAAAAAGCGAAACCTTGCGGGCGGATTCTGCGAATGCGGTGTCTACCTCGTCACCGATATAGGTAATGGTGCCTGCCGCAAGTGCGTCCTCGAACGAGAGTTTGTGGATGCGGTCTACTGCCTGGAATTCCGCTTCTATCTGGAGCCCGACGGCGGGCAGCACCTGGATGCCGTTTTCGTTGTATACCTTGTAGCCGTTGTACTCGGGCGGATTGTGGCTTGCCGTGATGACGATGCCGCCGGCGAGCGCCAGATGCCTCACGGTGAACGAGAGTTCGGGCGTGGCGCGGAAATACTTGAAGATGCGCACTGGAATGCCGTTTGCGGCGAGAACGCGCGCGGTTTCTTTCATGAACTCTTCCGAATGCAGGCGGCTGTCATAGGCGATGGCTATGCCGTTCCCGACGAGCGGCGCCTTATGCTTCTTGAGGTAGCGTGCGTACGCTTCTGAGGCCCAGCGCACCGTGTAGTTGTTTATCCGGTTCGTACCGATATCCATCACGCCGCGGATGCCGCCGGTGCCGAAAATGACCGTGCGGTAGAACGCATCCATGAGCCGGTCCCACTCCTCGTTCAGGACGCGCTTCGCGAGCTCGTCCCTATACTCGGCGAACTCATCTTCGCGGAGCCATTTCGCTATCTCGTCATGCGCTTTCCGATTGAGCTTCTTTTCTTTCAGTGCCGTAGAGAGCTTGTCGGTAAGGTCCATAGTCATTTCAATGCCGACAGTATACGGGAAAGCGAGCCAGTGGCGACGCCCACCACCTTGTCTGCGCCTCCGTAATACATATATATGGTGTCGTCGCGGATGACCGCGCCGCACGGGAAGACCACATTGCCGACTTCGCCTTCAAGCTCATACTGCTCTATGGGTTCAAATATTGGGTCTGCGGTGCGCGAGAGGACGGTGGTTCCCGCCTCATCCAAAAGCGCGGCGCCCACTCTATACCGGCCGCGCCGTGAGACGCCATGATAGAGGAGGAGCCAGCCGCCCTCGACTTTCAAGGGAGGGCCTGCAACGCCTACCTTCGCCGCGTCCCACATCCCTTCACGCGGGCCCATGATTTCTATGCAGCGCGAAATGCGCGCGCCGCTTGAGAGGTCCGGAAGAATATCTGCGCAGATGCGCCCCCCGATGCGGTGATAGAGCATGAAGTGGCTATCGGATGTTTTTGCAGGAAGAAGCGCTAGGTCTTTGTCGTCGACGTCATCCGGAGTAACGAGAAACGGCGCAGTCCA
>CAYWQN010000035.1:0-6135 GCA_964460875.1 uncultured Candidatus Saccharibacteria bacterium
ATGCCGAGGAGCGTGCCGTACGTCGGGAACTTGGTCGTGTCGAAGTAAAGGCCTTCGGATGTCTTATATGTGTATCCCTTCTTCTCGAGCTTCCGTATCATCTCGATGTCTTCCTTTATATACGAGGTTGCGCGTGGGAAGGTAATTTTCTTGGTGTCGATTCCGAGCGCTTCTATATCTCGAAGGAACACGTTCGTGTATTTGTCTGCGATTGCTTCTGGGGTCGTGTTATCTCGTTTGGCACCCACTGCCATCTTGTCTTCGCCCACATCTGCGTCTGCTACGAGATGCCCGACGTCAGTGATGTTCATGATGCGCTTAACGTCGTATCCGGCAGCTGCAAGGGTACGGCCGACGAGGTCCGCGAGCACGAACGAGCGAAGGTTTCCAATCTGTACGGGGCCGTACACGGTAGGGCCGCAGGAGTACAGGAGCGCTTTGCCAGGCGTCCGCGGTTTGAATTCCTTTTTCTTTCCGGAAAGCGTGTCCGTGAAGAAAACGGGAGTGAGTATCTTTTTACCGAAAGGCCACATAAAGACTACTTTAGCATTGTATTTTTGGGGTCCCCATTCCTATGGGGAAGCAAGCGGCAGAAGATAAAAGCGCAGGACGGATGTCCCAGCGAGAATCTTCTGGTAAGCGCGCTAGGTTATATCCATTTCTTGATGCGTAGATACAGGATAAGCAGAAGCTCGACGACCACCATGAATATGATGATGAGCGCGAAGTCATGCTGGTGGCCGAGTATCGGCGGATATTTGGCATGCATGCCGAATACGCCTGCGATGAAGGTGAGCGGAAGGAATGCGACAGTCATCGTCGTGAATATCTTCATGACCTCGTTCTGGCTTGAAGAGAGCAGGGAGTCGTTCGTGGTGCGGAGCTCCCGGGCCACGGCGCGGTAGGAGGCGACCAGGGACGCCGCATGCGCGCGCTCCGCTTCGATTCGGTGCGCTTGCTTCAAAAACTTCTTGCCGAAGAAGTTCGCCTGAAGCTCCTCAAGAAAGGCCGTGAGCGGTTCGCTATGGCGCGACAGCGTCGTATCAAATCGGAGCAGAATGCGGCCGGCTTCGGAAATGGCGCGCACTGTTTTGCGTTCTTTTCCGGCGAAGATATCCGCCTCGATGCGGTCGAGGGCGCGGGCGACGCGCTCCACTTCTTCACCCATCGCGCCATAGAGGCGTCTCAGCAGGCGCTCTACGAGCGCCGCACCGCCCCCGTCATTCGGGATGCCGAGCAGGTCTTCCGCCTCGAACGCCTTATGCAGCGTGAGAATGCAGCCGACGACCTCGTATCGGGCCGTTACGACGAAGTTCTTTCCGACGATGACGTCGATTTCCTGGTTCCTGGCGCCGCCCGAGACGTCTGCGGTCGGGAAGTGGAGGATGAGGTACGCGTACTCGGGTGAAGCCATGAACAACGGGTACGGGGTAGGGGATATGATCTCTTCCTCCACCTGCGCGTCAATCTTGAACTCCTCCACTACGGACCGAAGCTCTTCGCGCGACGGGGACTCGAGGTCCACCCAAATGAGTCCGTTCCGTTCGTGCCGGGTAATCATATGCACTAGTATATCGCATGCTTGAAAAGACCCCATGCTAGAATAGGAGAAATTATGGAGAACTTTGATGCGGAACCCGCGTTTGAGGAGCGGAAAAAGTTCAATGGAATCGCTCGCATCGCGATTCTCTTCGCGCTTGTTGCAGTGCTCTCGTTCGGCGGCGGCTTTGCCGTAGGCGCAGGCGGGAAGAACATCCTCGCGAACGTCCCGCTTCTCTCAGACGGGCTCGACGCCACTCCGGCGGAAGACGCTGATCTCACCGACTTCTGGAAAGCGTGGAATACGCTCAATACGCGCTTCGTGCAGACGCATGCGTCGTCCACTATCCCGACGAATCAGGAGAAAATATGGGGCGCTATCGAAGGCCTCACGAAGAGCTTCGGCGACCCGTACACCGTATTCATGCGTCCAGAAGAGGCGAAGGTGTTCGCAGAAGACATCGCGGGCAACTTTACGGGCGTCGGCATGGAAATCGGCGTTAATAAGGAAGGCATCCTCACGGTCATCGCGCCGTTGAAGGGCACGCCTGCGGAAAAGGCCGGCATACTCTCAGGCGACCTTATCCTCGCCATCGACGATAAATCCACTGACGGTATGTCGACCGACGAAGCAGTGAAGCTTATCCGCGGCGAGAAGGGCAGCTCAGTGGTGTTCAGCATCTTCCGCAAGGGCGAAGCCTCAAAAATCACGGTGGTGCGCGACACCATCAATATCCCGAACATCACGAGTGAGCTCGACTCAAAGACCGGCGTCTACACCATCGCGCTCTACACCTTTACGGCGAACTCAGCGACGCAGTTCAACAGCGCCTTGGCCGAATTCCGCGCCTCAGGCTCGCACATGCTCCTCATCGACCTTCGCGGGAACCCGGGCGGATACCTTGAAGCTGCCGTACGCATCGCATCGAACTTCCTTCCGGAAGGCACCACGGTCGTGACCGAAGACTACAAGGGTCATCAGGAAAATATCGTCCACCGCACCAAGGGCGGCAACGGCCTGCCTTCCGGCACCAAGGTCGCCATCCTCATCGATCAGGGCTCTGCATCAGCGTCTGAAATCCTCTCAGGCGCTCTCCAGGACAATAAGGCGGCGACCTTGATCGGCACGCGCTCGTTCGGCAAGGGTTCGGTGCAGGAGCTCATGAACCTCGATGGCGGTTCGCTCAAAGTGACGGTCGCGCGCTGGCTCACTCCGTCTGGCCGCTCGATATCAGACGGCGGACTGACCCCTGATATCAAGGTAGAGCGCACTCAGGAGGATGTGGTGGCAGGGAAGGATCCGCAGAAGGATAGGGCGGTGCAGTTTCTTACAACGGGAAAATAACCATAAGGAAAAGCGGCCCCAGAGACAATCTGGGGCCGCAGTTCTAGCTACATTGGTCCTTGTTACTATTCTCTAATCGTATAGGTTTCTCCGAGCATGGAGATGCTGTGCGGTTGGCCTTGCACGCGGCCGTACCAGGGAGCGCCCAAGGAAGAGAATTTGAATTCCTTGAACTCCTGCCTGATCTGGTGCGTGACGGTCGCGTCCTTCGAATCAGGGATAGGACGCGTCGGGATGAGTTTCCTCATCTCGCTTTCCGGATGGGCACGAAGTTCGCCGTTTCGCGGGCTGATTTGGACGAGCGCGTAGTAATTGCGCTGATCCTCATCGTCGATCTTGAATCCGCGGACGTGAACCCCGATAGTCACCCAGCCTGTGCGCAACTCACTCAGCTGCTTGCGCAGCGAGAGAAGTTCCGCACGAGCCTTGGACAGCGCTTGTTGGTAGTGTGCCTCCGCTTCCTCAGCTACTCTCGCGAGTATCTGGGTAACGACGGCATCGGCGGTAGTGGCCGACAGCTTGGCGACATCCCCTCGGGTCGCAAGCGCACTCCACCGTTCTCGCGCCTCGTTTGGAACGAAGAACCAGAACGCGAGCCTGAATAGACTTTTACGATTAAGAACCAGCAGGAGGCCGATGAAGGCCGTCAGGAACCATAGTGGCGTAGTCATTTAGCAATCTCCGTTGAAATGGGACTGCGCCCTCTGACAGGGCTACAATGAACGATTCATCCCCGTACTCTCGTGCGGGAACATAACCGGGCCAGAACCGGTAATCTTCTATAACACTTTTTATAAAATAAGTCAAATAATACGGTTGCGATAATGTCAGGGAAAAGGTAGGATAGCTCCACTATGAAAGTCGTATTACTGAAGGACATCAAGGGCACCGGAAGGGCGCACACGGCCGTCGACGTAAAGGACGGGCACGCGCTTAACCTCCTCATCCCGCGCGGCCATGCCGTACCGGCCACGAAGGCCGCGCTCGCGCAGGCGGAGAATCGCGCCAAGCAGCATGCTGAACAGCACGCGCTTTCCGCAAAACTCGTCGAGGAACGCCTCGCAGCGCTTGCCGAGGAAAAGGTCTCCTTCACCAAGAAAGCGAACGAACAGGGCCACCTTTATGACGCGGTAGATGCAAAGGAAATCGCCGAAAAGGCAGGTCTTCCTGCAGATGCCATCCGCATCGAGAAGCCGTTCAAAGAGCTCGGCACGCACGAGGTGGCGGTCGCAGTCGGCGATACTTTCGGCAAATTCTCCATCGAGATAGTCGCCGAGTAAGGCTCAGTTCCGCTTATGCAAAAACCGCCTCCCCTGAGGCGGTTTTTGTTGATAGAATCCAGCCATGACTACCCCTGAAGCCGGCAACAAGGCCGCATCCGTAGAGAGCAAGGAAGGAGTTCCGTTGGCGAACGTGCTTCTCGCGTATCGAGAAAACGATATGTTCGATTGGGGAATTCCAATGATTCGAAAGCTGCTCGAGAGCGAAGGGAAAACGGTTGCGTTGAGGAGTTTTCCTCGCGGGACCAGCCGGCAGGAAATCACCGCACATCTTGAAAAAGAAGGTCAGGGTCTGACCGATTTGCTTTCGTCGTCGAAGGTAGTAAGCGACATAACGGTGGGAACCGCCCTGCGCAACATGAATTTACCAGACAATGCTGCTGAAGCTGTGCGGAACGGGCAAGGACTGCTAGAGCGTCCATTCAAGAAAGCCGCTGCAGGGTTCGCGAAATCTCGCATTACGGAGGCGGGGTTCGATGCTTCGAGCGATGGAAAAATGTCCAAGGAAAATACGGCAAAAGGCGTCGCGTTCTTCATCGCTCGCATCAAAGAAGCACTTGGAGATGCTGATGGACGTATCGTCGTATTAAGTGACAAGATGGCTGACCATGAGCCGTTTTATCTCCGTGGAGAGCAGAATCGCTTCTCTGCCTCTATGACACCGAACGATTTGGCGGTGTGGGAACGAGAAGCGGCAGAGGAGATAGCAGGATGGGCGCAGCAAGCAGGGTTCCCGGCGGGCAAAACTCTTACGATGACCCTCCGTGAACTCCAGGGTAGTGGCGCATTTGCCGGTAAAACGTTTGTTATCGCCGACCGCCATAACTATGATGCCGAGAAGCTTGATATGCCGCTCCTGAAGATGCCGCTTGAGACTATGATCACGGACGCGTTTCAATCAGGTGCAATCTCTTCAGAAGAGGACCTTTCGGCATTTCAGGGCGACATCGAGAAAAGCGTACGAGCCATCTTCGAGCTCGGGGAAGAGAAATAAGGTAAAAGCGGTCCCGAAGGGACCGCTTTTGCTATCTGAAGCGGAGAAACGCTCAGCTAAAGTGCAGCACGGAAAGGATGGTGATGAAGGTCATCACGACCGCTGCGCCGTTGCTGTACATCACGAACTTATCGCGCGTGAAGTAGCCATGGAGCGAGAAACCGCCTTGAAGCAGTATGAGGATGCCCAGCGTCAGGATAGAGATGCTCGAGCCGTCATGGGTCGTCCACAGCTTGTGGAGCTGCGGCGTCATCATGAGCGGGTTGATTATCCCTATCAACGTGACGATGATAGGCCAGCGGATGCGAGCCGCCACCTGCTCTCTTGTCATAGCCCATATCTCCTAAAGATCGAGAATTGCACTATAATTATTAAAATAATTCCTGTCAATTCACGTACAAAAAGAAAAAGCCCCGCTTCGGGCGGGGCTTTTTCTTTCTTAAAACCTAGATGACATTGGCGACTTTCTTGCGCTGAATGGACCCATCAAAGCCCGTCTTGCGCTTCTCGGTGAAGGAGACCTTGCCGGTCGCAAGCGAATAGAGCGTGTGGTCCTTGCCGACGCGGACATTGGTGCCGGCCATAATCTTGGTGCCGCGCTGGCGGACGATGACCATGCCCGGACGTGCGGCCTGGCCGTCAGAGAGCTTCACCCCGAGGTATTTCGGGTTTGAAGTATTTAGGTTTTTGGCTGAGCCGCCGGCTTTTGTTGATGCCATGGTGGTATGATTTAAACGTATGGCGATTATACCGCATACGGCAGAAGAGGGCAAGATAGGCCCTCCCAGGCTCCCTGAGGGGCTTCTGACGGTAGCGGTGGTGCTTCTGGCCTCCTCGGCGAGCTTCGGGCTGGGGATGCTCACGGAGCGCTCTATGGGGCGGGGGGAGGGGGTGAAGATTGAGCAGCTCCAAGCCGCGGAAAGTCTCCCTGCCGCCTCCGGGGCGGCGCTGGCTCCCATACCCAAAGCCTCAAAACC
>CAYWQN010000036.1:0-5335 GCA_964460875.1 uncultured Candidatus Saccharibacteria bacterium
TTTTCGTACGCTGTCTTGGTCGGGATGAGGCGGAAGTCCTGGAACACCGTGCCGATCTTCCGGCGGTAATGGTGGAGCGCGTTTTTCGGAAGGTCGTGGATATCCACTTCTTCGAAGAACACGTTGCCAGACGAGGGCCGTTCTTCGGCAAGCAGCATCTTGAGGAGGGTGGTCTTCCCCGCTCCTGAGTGGCCGACGATGGAGATGAATTCTTTCGGGTTGATGCTGAGCGTTATTTCTTCCAAGGCGGGCGTACCGTCTCGATATTGCTTCGTCACCTTGTCGAAATAAATCATGACCGGAGCATTATACCCCGTCTTTGGATGCTGAGTCTATGAAATCATCGATATCGCCTGCGAGTATAGCGTCCGGATTCCCCGATTCATGGCCGGTGTGGTGATCTTTCACCATCTTATAGGGATGAAGGACATAGGAACGCATCTGGCTTCCCCATTCGTTCTTCACGGTGCCCGCTATAGAGCGGCCTTCAGCCTCCGCCAGGCGCTTTTCTTCCTCGAACTTGTAGAGTTTCGCCTTCACGAGCTCCATGGCCTTCTCGCGGTTCGCCTGCTGGCTGCGCTCACTTGAGACGTGAGCGCTGATGCCTGTCGGGGTATGCACGATTCGGACCGCGGTCTCGCGCTTATTCACGTTCTGGCCGCCCGCTCCTCCGCTGCGCGCGAAGGTAATCTCCAGCTCGTCGGGATTGAGCACCACCTTCTGAGCTCCTGCAAGTTTCGGCAAGATTTCCACCAAAGCGAAGCTGGTCTGACGCTTGTCCTGCGCATTAAAAGGAGAGATGCGCACGAGCCGGTGCACGCCGGCTTCGTGGCGAAGCCTTCCGTATGCGCCTCCGCCCCCTATTTCAAGCAGGACGCTTCTATACCCGCCGCGATTGTTTTCCGATGCATCAAGCTCGCGCGCGCCCCATCCCTTTTTTGACGCGTACCCTTCATACATGCGACGAAGCATCGCGACAAAATCCTCGGCGTCGTCTCCGCCTGCGCCCGCGAGTATGGCGACGGTCGCGTCGCCAGCGTCGAGCGGATCGCCTGAGCCGCCTTCCTTCAAGGCCTGGTATTCGCGCACGATGGCCTGGGCCGCAGCCGGATCATTCCAGAAGTCGGCGGACGCCATCGCCGCTTCGATTTCCGCAAGACGCGGATTCTCTTGGGTCATGGGCCGAGTATAACAAAACCCGCAGAAGCGGGTTTTGTTATTTGGAGCCACCTCCCGGGATTGAACCGGGGACCTCTTCGTTACGAGTGAAGTGCTCTACCAACTGAGCTAAGGTGGCGAACTGGGCAAATATAGCACGTTCACTTTTTCATGACGAGGAGCGACCGACCTTCCAATGTACGCTTACTTATTTGCCTGTTAGGGCGGCCCCTCCCTCTGTTAAGCCCAGAATATGTCGGAGTAAGCGCATCGCAATTTGGACACGGTAATCTTAAGTTCTCCTCCCTGTTGTTTCGCCAATTGCCGTCAACATGGTCGGCGACTAGCGGCACAAGTCCGGTCGCTAGGTTAGTTTGTGACCATGAACACAAACAGCATTTGTTTCCAAATTTAATTCGAAGATATTTCTTGACGGGGTCAGAAACTATGCCGTCCGAATTTAGACCAAGTATGTCTCCTGATTTCCATTTACTGATATAGCTATCGTACTGAAACTGATGCTGGCATGCATTGCTGCAGTACTTATAAAAGGACTTTGCTGGCTCTCTTCTGCATACAAGACACTTGGAACGCGACTTCTTCGGATTCATTCTTTTATTGTAAAAAATCTCTATGAAGGATTTTTCACCATAACAACACAACTTGGAGCCGAGACGGAGGATCGAACTCCGGACCTCATCCTTACCATGGATGTGCTCTACCAACTGAGCTATCTCGGCTTTATATAACCTAGGCATCCTAGCTGATTCTGCCCCGTATGACAATTTCCTTTGCGCTTACGCCCCGAGGGTATACCCTTTCACCTATGTGCGGCATCATCGGCTACGTCGGACCGAAAAACGCCACTCCTATTCTTATTGAGGGGCTCCTCGCCCTGGAATACCGCGGATATGACTCTGCCGGCATATATGTCGCCGATGCAGGGTGCATAAAGCGTCCGGGAAGCGTCGCAAAGCTCGCAGAAGCCGTCCCTACAGACTTCGAAGGCCATGCAGGCATCGGCCATACGCGCTGGGCCACCCACGGCGCTCCTACTGAGGCAAATGCGCATCCGCACACAGATCCGTCCAGCACCGTGTTCATCATCCATAACGGAATCATCGAGAACTATGCTGAGATTAAAGCTGCGCTCATAAAAGACGGGGCGACATTCAAGTCTGAAACCGATACGGAAGTCCTTGCGGCGCTTATCGGGAAAAAATATCTTCCCGGCGTCCCGCTTGAGATCGCGGTTTCAGAAGCGCTCTCGGAAGTACGCGGCACCTACGGACTCGCTGCTGCCTCTACGCGCGAACCATCGAAGCTCGTAGCCGCGCGGCTCTCCTCTCCCGTGATGCTCGGCATCGGCAACGGCGAGTACTACATCGCCTCTGACGCGAGCGCGATACTCAAGCATACGCGCGATGTCATTTATCTCGACGACGGCGAGATTGCGACGCTAACGCCAGAAGGATACGAAGTGATGACGCTCGGGCGTGTGCCGCGCGCAAAATCCGTGGAAACGCTCGAATGGGACGTCGAAGCGGCCCAGAAAAAAGGCTACGACCATTTCATGCTGAAAGAGATGATGGAGATTCCGGAAACCATCGAGAATACGCTGCGCGGACGCCTCTTGCCGGATGAGGGCACCGCAAAGCTCGGCGGACTGCGCGAGATACTCCCGAGGCTGCGCGATGCAAAGCGCATGACCATCACCGCGTGCGGGAGCGCCTACTACTCAGCCAAGGTCGGCGAGCTCCTTATTGAGGAGTTCGCGGGCATCCCGGTCGAAGTGGAGCTCGGAAGCGAGCTGCGCTACCGCCGGAACACGATGAACCCCGAAGAGACTGCGCTTCTCGCGGTGTCGCAGTCGGGAGAAACACTCGACACCATAGAAGCGCTCCGCGAGGCGAAGCGTCATGGGGTTATGACGCTCGGCATCGTGAACGTCGTCGGTTCTTCTATAGCGCGCGAGACGGACGCCGGCGTGTACAACCACGCCGGGCCGGAAATAAGCGTGGCTTCAACGAAGGCGGTCATCTCTCAGATGACCGTGCTTGCCCTCATAGCGCTTACCCTGGGCCGCCAGAAGGGATTGTCCGCAACCGACGGCCAGGAGTTCGTCGCCGAGCTCGCTCGCCTGCCCGCGCTTGCGCGCGAGATGCTTTCGCGCCGCGAGCATATCCAGGCCATCGCTAAAAAATACGTCGCGATAGAGAACGCGTTTTATCTAGGCCGGAAGTTCCAGTGCCCTATCGCGTACGAAGGCGCCATAAAGCTGAAGGAGCTCGCCTATATTCACGCTGAAGGCTACGCGTCCGGAGAAATGAAACACGGCCCTATCGCGCTCATCGAGCCGTCGTTCCTTTCGGTCATCCTTGCTCCAGGAGATTCCATGTTCGAGAAGTCGAAATCGAATATCCAAGAAATTCGGGCGCGCGGAGGCTCCGTCATCGCGATAACCACCGACGGCCACGAAGAAGAGCTCTCCGGCCTCGCAGACGACGTCATATCCGTCCCGAAGGCCCATGAGGCGCTGCTTCCTATACTGACCACCATCCCCGTCCAGCTCTTTGCGTACTACGTAGCGCTCGAGCGCGGCCTCCCCATCGACCAGCCCCGGAATCTCGCCAAATCCGTCACGGTTGAGTAGCTATCCACTGCCCGTGAAGGCGCTCCGCTCGCAGGTGCTACCCTTTACACATACCAGCGTAATTTCGGTTCCTATGGAGTCATCCGGCGTCTGCAAGTGCCATCATCACAAGATTGTTCCGCTCATGATAGTGCTTATCGGCCTCGCGTTCCTGCTGCAGGCGCTCGGCATCATGGAACCTATGACCGTCGCGCTCGCATGGCCGGTCCTTCTCATCGTAGCGGGGCTCGCAAAACTGTCCGGCCGCAAGTGCGCGTGCTGCGGGCAGATGAAATAGCATGCGCGAATTGTTCCGCAAGGTAGCGCACTGGACGAGCACGATGATGGGAACGCCGTCGGCGTTCGTTATATCGTGCGGCATAGTGGTCCTATGGGCAGTCACCGGCCCTTTCTTCAACTACTCCGACACGTGGCAGCTCATCATCAATACCGGCACGACGGTGCTCACGTTCCTTATGGTGTTCCTCATCCAGAACACGCAGAACCGCGATGCCCACGCCATACATCTCAAGCTCGACGAGATCATCCGTTCGATTGACCCTGCCCGGAACGAGCTCATCGACATCGAGGAGATGGAAGATAAAGAGCTGGATATACTTCAGAACGAGTTTCGCGACATCCGCAGTAAGGACCCTGGGTCCCAGAAAGCAGGAAAATAGCGAAAGAATCCCGGCGAGTCCGGGATTCTTTCGCTATGCGGCTTCTGCGAGCTGTTCCTGTTGCGGGTGCTCGACGTAGTCGAGAAGCGAATCGACTGCTCTCCCAAGTTCCCGGATGATAATGAGCTTTTCCAGTTCGTCCTCCTTCGTCCGCATCCCTACGTATCGGGCTCCAAATGTCTCATACGGATCGATGACAGTCATAATCTGCTGCACGTGTCTTCGCAGCCCGAGCGCAACAGGATCGCTGGCACCATCTGCGTCGAGCAGCTCGCCGAGCTTATGCGAGAACGTGATCACGCTGCTCAACCCGTTACTCAGCCGGAGACGGTTATCTTCTAGGGGGCTTCTGCCGCCATACTCTTCTGAGGCCTTGGCACGGATTTCCTTGCGGAGGAATTGCTCGTCGTTATTCTCCACGCTCGCGAGCTGCTCTGGCGTGAACGTATAGGTGATGGTGTCGCCGCTCAAGAACTGGACGCAGGCCATGACGACATGAGTGAGCTTCGTGTACGCCTTTTCTGAAAGCACGCTCTTGAACGCGGCTTCGTCGATGTCTCCGCTCCGACGCACGCCCTCTTCAAGGCGCGTAGCGTTGTAGGCCCCGTAATCAAATGGAGGCTTTTCCTGAACAACGGAAAGCTTCGGAACCTCTTCAAATGGCATACCGGGAGTATAGCAAAAGGCCTCGAAAGGCCTTTATGCATTCTGCGCGAGAGACGGGCTTGGCTTTCTGTCAAAGCTGGCTCGCTAGCCAGCTTCGCATGCAGCCCCGGCTCGCGGATTCGTCAGCTGACGAATCATCGCTGCGCCGTTCAAGTCCCGACGCAAGCTCTGCTTGCTTCTCTCGCGACAAGCACAAAGC
>CAYWQN010000037.1:0-2647 GCA_964460875.1 uncultured Candidatus Saccharibacteria bacterium
CGGGGTCGCGGAATTTCTCTTGCGACGGCAAGAGAAATATCTGTGACCACGTAGTGCGAGACGCAGGCATATGGCCACAACCCCTTCCCGCCCCAAAACCTAAATCTCGTATCTCGAAGAATCGTTAACCTTGAGCTTCGAAAGAACCGGGTTCGGAGTATCTTTTAGAGCCGCGACGATCGAGGCTCCCGGCAGCAGGGATTTTATGAAATCTGAAATGTCGGCGGGGCTTGTGTTCGCGAGAAGCGCGAAGCGCACTGTGTTCTCTGTATCCGATGCATTTTCTACGAGGCAGGTGATTTCTTTTTCTATCGCAAACTTCCTGATGCGGCCGCGGAGCTTCACTCCATGTAATAGTTCCGCGTTAGCAGTGATTTCATACAGGTCCCACGTATAGAGCATAGGATGATTTAAATAGATAATGCGAAGCGTTCCAGGCCTTCTTTAAGTTCCAACCCCCCGTTTCTTGAGTCACTTAAGAGCTGGATAAGCTCAACGGAAAGCGTTCGCGCGCCGTCGCGGCCCCACGCCCTGTTTCCCTTCTGCATCATGTCGCGCGCCTTCCAATGTAGGAGGCCGTGCACGGCTTCCGGGGCGTCGCCCTGGCGCAGCGCTTTTGCGACCTCCTTCCAGAGGAGTGCGCCGTCTTTTGCGCCAAGAGCGTCGACGAGGCTGGAATTGAATCCGCGCGCAGCCTTCTTCTCCTCGGCATCTATCGCAAATACTTTCTCTGCTTTTCCCACTATCTTCTTTACCCGTGCCGCAAGCAGCTTCGGCGCAAGTATTGCGATGGGGTTCGCGGACTCGGCAAGCACGTCGAGCCGTTCGAGCACGATATCGGCTATGTCTTTGGTCTCGAAAGGATCATCCAAGAGGACGAGCGTCTTTGCATAAAAAAGCCCTTGCGAGCCTGCCGCTTCCGCGAGCGCTTCTGGCGTTATCGCATCCGGAGAGAGACGCACATAGGCGGCGTCCGGCTGTTTGGCGCGTGCAGCCGCGACCCACGCGAACGCCTTGGCGCGCACCTTCGCCGTGTCAGCCCCGTGAAAAAGGTAAATCACTCCGCAATTGTATAGGAAAAGCGAAAGGGGTGCGCGAGGCACCCCTAGTGGCTGTTGAGGTAGGCCGGGAGCTCAGAGGAGAGCACCGAGGCCAGGAATGAAGAGCCGACGACCAGTACGAAGGTGCCGACGATGAATGTTGCCAGGACGGTTGCCGCGGAGTGGACTTTTGGCTTCGGAGGCTCGTAGTTGCGAACGAGCGGACGGGCGCGGGTCGGCGCGAGGTAATGCACGTTGTCATGGTAGTTCATCATCGAAATCCTTCTGAAAAGAGCGTTCGAGAGGACTCTACCCTATCGCGCGAACTTTTGCATCTCCCCCCAGTTCTGGCCGGTACGGGCTTCGGCGATTATCGGCACGCCGCTGGCTTCTTCGCTTGTGAGTATGGATTCCATAATTCGCTCTATAGCCGGCGCAAGCTCCGCTACTTTTGCATCCTTCACTTCAAATACGAGCTCGTCGTGCACTTGGAGCAGGAGGTGCGCATCGTCCTTGGCGTAGCTTGTGGCGAGTAGGTCGTGGATTTTCACCATGGCGAGCTTGATGATGTCTGCCTGCGTGCCTTGTATGGGCGCATTTATCGCCATGCGCTCCGCCTGGGCTCGCACGTACGGCAAGGGCGACTTCATCTCCGGAAACTGGCGGCGCCTGCCGAACAATGTCTCCGTGTAGCCGTTCTTTCGCGCAAAGCCTTTGGTCGACTCCAGATACTGCGCGAGCGTAGTAAACGTATTGAAGTAGTCGTCGTAGAACTTGTGCGCCTCACCTATCGTGGTGCCCAGAGAGGATTTGAGCGAGTTCACGCCCATGCCGTAGAGGATGCCGAAGTTGATCGCCTTGGCCCTTCGTCGCATTTCAGCGTCCACCGTATCGGCAGATACGCCGAAGACCCGGGCCGCCACTTCCTGATGCACGTCGCGCCCGCTCTTGAAGATGTCGCAGAGCTTTTCGTCCTTCGAAAGGATGGCTGCAAGCCGGAGCTCAATCTGGGAGTAGTCGAGCGCGACGAGCGTATAGCCCTTCTCAGCGATGAAGGCGTTGCGAATCTTCCTGCCGCGCTCGGTGCGTATCGGGATGTTCTGGAGGTTCGGGTCCTCGCTCGCCATGCGCCCCGTGGTGGTGCCGGTCTGTATGAAATGGGTATGCAGGCGATCATCTTCGTCGAGAGCCGGGCCTATCGCTTCAATATAGGTAGAGAGCAGCTTCCCTATCTCCCGGTATTCGAGAATATCCTCGACGATAGGATGCAGGTCCTTTATCTTCTCGAGCTCGCTCTCGCGCGTGCTTCTCTGCCCCGTCGCGGTCTTCTTCTGGCCTTTTGCGACGAGCCCGAGGTCATCGAACAAAACTTCGCCCAGCTGTTTGGGAGAAGAGATGTTGAATTCCTTGCCGGCCGCTTCGTAGACGCGTTTGCCGACGGCCGTAAGCTCGGTCTGATATTTTTTCTTCAGTCCCTCGAGCGCCTTGCGGTCGACTTTCACGCCAGACTCTTCAGCTTCCATGAGGACCGGCACCAGGGGCTTCTCGATATCCTTCCAGACGTCGTTCACGCGGCCGGCACCCGTAAGCTGCGCCTCAAGGAACGC
>CAYWQN010000037.1:2747-4668 GCA_964460875.1 uncultured Candidatus Saccharibacteria bacterium
TTCTCTATGGTGCCGAAGTTCACCACGAGGTCCGTCGCGGTCTTCTCCCCTATCCCGGGCACGCCTTTTATATTGTCTGACGGGTCGCCGCGGAGCCCCTTATAGTCCGGAATGAGCTCGGGCGGAAACCCGAAGCGGGTCACGACCGCCTTCTTGTCGTAGAGGATGGTGTCATTCAATCCTTTCTTCAGGGTATAGACCTGCACGCGACCGTCATCGATGAGCTGGAGCGTGTCCATATCGCCTGAGGCGATGACGGTCTCCACCGAGTCATCGTCTTTGAGCATTTCAACCACCGTGCCGAGGATATCGTCTGCCTCAAACCCGGCGCGTTCATACATGGGCACGCCGAACGCCTCGAACACGCGGCGGCTTGATATGAGCTGCGCCACCAGCGCGTCATCCGTTTTCTGGCGCGTCCCCTTATAGTCCGCGTACGCTTCGTGGCGGACCGTGGGTTCCGGGAGGTCGTAGCACGCAGCCATATAATCCGGCTCAAGATCATTGATGATGCGTATGAGCATCGAGGAAAGCCCGTACAGGGCGCCGGACGGCTCACCCGCAGGCGACGTAAAATCCGGCAGCGCGTGATAGGCGCGATGGATGATCGCATGCGCGTCGAGAAGTATGAGGCGCTTCTTCGTGAGGGATTTTCTAGCCATAGGCGATGGTGCGGGTGTCGTCCGGGCGCGCTTCGATGCGAAGCGCAGCGGCAGGCGTGCCGACGGCGCCTGCAACCTGTTCCGGCCACTCGAGCATGATGAGATTGGATTCGTCCTGCATCGCTTCATCAAACCCGAGCGCAGAAAGCTCGCTGCCGTCTTTGAGTCTATACGCATCGATATGGATAAGTCGCTTCCACGCGCCGTATTCCGGAAGCAGATATATCTTCTCGAGGACAAAGGTCGGGCTCGTGACCGGCTCTCTAACGCCGAGCGCATTCGCCACCTCTTTCGTGAAAGCGGTCTTCCCCGCCCCAAGGTCGCCCGAGAGCGTCACCAGGGTTGCGCTGCCCTGAGCCGGCACCAGACTCTCGATGAATGCAGCGGCAGCTTCGGCAAGCCCCTCTCTGGTCTCGACCACGGTTTCCATGAGGCTATTGTAGCCTTGGACGAAGAAAACCGCTCGCGGAAGACCTTGCTGCCTGCGCCCCACTCCCTGCATCTGTCCAATGGTATGATTTTCCCTACATGCCCTCTCATTTCGATACGGACGCGGAAGACGCAAAGCTCGCGGGGCTTCGCGAGAAAGAAGAGGAGGATCTGGCCCGCATCCTCTCGGATAAATACGGCCTCACCTACACCGATCTCTCGGTCGTGCCGGTAAACGTAGACGCGCTGCGCCTCGTGCTCGAAGAGAAGGCGCGCGAAGCGGAAATGGCCGTCTTTGATAAGGCCGGCAAGAAGCTCTCGGTTGCGCTCCATAGTCCGCAGAACGCAGCGCTTCCGGCTGTCTTCGCCGAGCTTGAGAATCGCGGGTTCCAGCTTGAAAAATACTTGGTGTCGGCGCGCAGCCTAAAGCACGCGCTGGACCGCTACGCGGATCTTTCCTACGCGCACGTCTCCACCGAAGGCGTCTTCGACATATCGACTGAAGACATCGGCAAGCTCGAGAAAGAATTCGATTCCCTCGTAAGCCTCAGGACGCATTTGGATGAGGTGCTTTCCTCGAAAAAGACCGCGCAAGTGTCGCGCATTTTCGAAGACGTCATCGCTGCCGCCCTCTCGCTTTCCGCATCTGACATCCATATAGAGCCAGAAGAGCACGGCGTGCGCCTGCGGCTGCGCCTCGACGGCATGCTCCAGGACGCATACGTCTTCGAACCGAAGGTGTACCGCTCCATAAACTCGCGTGTGAAATTGCTCTCGGGGCTGAAGCTTAACGTCGAGAACCGCGCGCAGGACGGGCGCTTCACTATCGC
>CAYWQN010000038.1:0-4545 GCA_964460875.1 uncultured Candidatus Saccharibacteria bacterium
CGAACTTGTGACCTTTCGCGTGTGAGGCGAACGCTCTAACCAGCTGAGCTAATCGCCCTCGTGGGTCAAAACGCACTATAACAGACCGATACTGCGCCGTCAGGAGGGTCCGGGAGGCTATGCACACCCCGCCTTGCCAGGCTAGGAATCCTTTCCCCCTGGGGTATACTGTCCCGGTCAGCGAAAATTGACTAATTAAGACACACTATGCCTCGAGCACTCAATCCGGCTCTCACAAAGCCAATGAATCTTTCTCCGGAATTGGAAGCGGTTATCGGCAAGGGCCCTATGCCCCGCTCCGAAGTCGTGAAGCAGATCTGGGTCTACATCAAGAAGAACGACCTCCAGAACCCCAAGAATAAGCGCAACATCCTCGCGGATGACAAGCTTAAGGCGGTGTTCGGCGGCAAGGCCGAAGTGACCATGTTCGAGATGACCAAGCTCGTCTCGGCTCACCTCAAATAGCTCCTCCAGACGATGTGCGAAAAAGCCCCCCATAGAGGCGGTTTTTTCTTATGCTAGATTTCGCGGCTTTTCAGGTTCGCTATCTCGTCTGCCACCCATTGGAGCTTATGCCGTATCTCTCGGGCTTTGTAATCGAAATCCTCGGTGCTCTGCGGGGCTGCGGCCAAATCGCTCCCGAGCACCTCGTTATAGAGGACCTGCTCCATCTCCTTCACGGAAGCCATGATGCGCTCGTGGCGCTCTGCGAGCTCAACCATACTAGCGAGTCTTCTTTACGGCAGACATGAGCATGTCTATAGCCTTGTTCAGAAGCCGGTTCAGCGAAGCCTGCTTTTCTACGCTGCGGTAGTCCTGGGCGTAAAATAGCTCCTTCCGGGCGGCTTCTGCGAGCCGTATCGCCTCTCGCGCATCGTCTTCGGTGTATGCCATATGCCGACAATTATATACCAACCGATACTCAATCCTCGCTAACAAAATGCCCGAGATGCGAGGCGCGGGCAAGTCGGCGAACGAGCCGTACATTGGTACGGCAAGAGAGACGACTGGGCGCCCGTAACGAAGCAGATTGGGTATTTTGTTAGCGAGGACCGAAGCCGTCGTAATACTCGATTTTCACATCATCCTGCCACTCCGTTCCGGGGATTATAGAGAGCACTTTCCCGAAAATCTTGGAATCTTCTTCCTGGACCACGATAGGAGCGTAGTTGGCGGCTGCATTCTCCGGGTGAAGCACCGCAAACCCGTTTGAGTGCTCCAGGCGCTTGATGACTGCCATATTGCCGATGATGGCCACCACCCGGTCCCCGTCCGCCACGCGGTCCGTGACTTCCACGATGACAAAGTCTCCGTTCTTGATGCCTGCATCCTCCATGGAGTCGCCTACGGCCTTTATAGCGGCAATAGACGTCGCCTTTCCCAGCAGTTTCTTATCCACTGCAATGAATTCTCCGAACTCATCCTGCGCGAACACTTCCATAGCGTCGCAGCCGGCAGAGGCGATGACCGGCACAGCGATGAAGTCGCTCGGGAGGTACTGGCTTGAGATAGTCTTCAGGACTCTTATGCTCCGATGTTGAAATCGATCTCGTGCGATAAAACCTTTCCTTTCAAGGGCTTCGATGCGCTGGGTGACGCTTCGGAGAGAAGAGAGCTTAAGAGATGCCTGAAGCTCTGTAAGAGTGGGTGATTGTCCATGTTTGGCGATATAGCGCTTGATAAGGGCGAGCGTTGCTTCCTGGACCTCTGTAAGTGAGTCGTTCCGAGACATGTGTGTATGGTAGCAGAGGTGTGTACACAACTATGCACAGTAGATACACAACTTCGTCTCACTTCCCAGATTGCTGCAGTTCAGGCGAAGACGCCTTCGCTAGCGCTATCCGCCGCTCGCCTCCCATTGGAATGGGGACTCTAAAAAATATAATGGGTAATTATCTGAGCCAGCCGTATTGAAAAGCAGCTTTTGCAAAAGAAATCTGTTCTAACGGAATAATTGAATCTGATTTAACAAATCCGGCAAACCCGCCAGAGGGAAGTTTTTTACCTAATTCGTACGGAATTGCAGTTTCTCCACGACCACCATTAAAATTTGACGCATATGTTACGCACGCCACAAGTAAAATGGTAGTTCCAGGTTGCCATCTTTCTTTAGTGATTATGTAATCTTCAGTACCCTCAAATGATTCATTGGGTAGTAAGAAACGATTATATTGCGGTACTTTATTCGCAAGTGAGTTGGAAGCCTTACAAGTATTCTTTTGAAGAGGGCTTGCGTTAAAAATATTAGATTCAGATATAGGCTCAATATAATAGAAAACTTGAATATTGTTCGCTGGTGTATTGCTAATATTTTTTACAACATGTTTAAAAGAAAATTTTAGAGCTTGACTTGAGTCGATAGTTATCGGTGCGGTAGGCGTCACGTCTATAGACAGCCAAGGACGTTGGCCTTTCTCCATTACATCCACTTGCCTTTGAAAAAGGAAACTTTGCCAGAAAAGAATAATTGCCGTAATTAGAGCAAGAGCTAATGTTAACCAAGGCAGTAACTTCTCAAATTTATTCGAATGCAGCGAACACATAGTGGACCGTACAGGATTCGAACCTGCGACCCCCTCATTGCAAATGAGGTGCTCTACCAACTGAGCTAACGGCCCATGTTTTGGGAAGCCCGAAACACGAACTGCGATACTATAGCATGATTTATTGACAGGCCAAGCCAAACATGAGAAAAAGCTGGTCTCGGGGCATTTCGGTGCCAGGGATTATCCCGAGCCTAGGCCTGGGCCGAGCGTGCGGGATTGGGGTTGGCTCTCCCGATCCCGCACGTGATGTGAGCGCCACCGATGATTCGGGGGCGTTTTTTATTACCTAGTGCGAAAGCGCATCCACCTTCGCGGCCATGATGAAATCGTTCTCTGAAAGGCCTCGTATGGAATGGGTCGTGAACTGCACTTCCACCTTCCCCCAGCCTACTTTCATGTCAGGGTGATGCCATTCCTCCTCCGCCACTTTGCCTACCTCGTTCGCGAAGGCGAGCGCTTTCGCAAAGTCTTTGAACGGGAAGGCACGAGTAACTATCGTCGCGTCATCTGAGAGCGTCCATTCAGGAATATGCTCGTGCATTTTTTTCGCGGACTCCGGCGTAAGCTTCGCTATCTCACCTTCGCACGGCAGGCACCGTTTTCCAGAGAGCCCACTCATGCACCTGCTGAACCGAAGGGAATCGCAGAGAGGACTAGCCCGACAAGCAGGCAGAAGCCAAGCCCGAGTCCGAGCAGCAGAACGACAAGCCATCCTGCTATACGTGCCAAAGTCGGCAGTTTCTTCCACATTTCTGTGCGCGTAAGAATTGCGATTCCGAACAGAATAATGAGAAGCACCACGAAGAGCGGTCCCGCAACCGGGTGGTAGAGCTGGTAGTCGGCGCCCTGTATGCCGGTAAGCGCGCTCAATACCGGCTTCGTAAACATGATGAACGCATCGAGAACGAGCGTAATAAAGATGTTCATATGGTGATTATACGCCTGCTATGGCGAGATCAACGAGATGCGAAAGGAAATCGGGGAAGGAGACGCCCACGGCCGCGAGCGACTTCGGCAGAAGCGACTCTGAGGTCATGCCGGGAAGCGTATTGGTTTCGAGGTAGTAGATGCCCTTCGGCGAAATGATGAAATCGCTCCGCGAATAGTGGCGCAGCCCTAATGCTTCATGCATGGCGCGGGCGACGCGCGCCAACTCCTCATTTTCCTTCTTCGAGAAATGGGCCGGGCATATCTCTCGGCTTTTCCCAGAATACTTCGCCTCATACGAGAAGAAATCATCCGCTGGCGGCACGATTTCAATCGATGGCAGGGCATACAGGTCTTCTCCACGGAGATTCTGTACCACACCCTGCGTGGCTTCCCTGCCGCGAATGGTTTCTTCGATAAGCACGCCGCCTGCGCCGTCGCGAAGAAGCTGCATGACGGTGGCATGCAGCGGCGCATAGCCGGAGACGAGCGAGACCCCTACCGACGAGCCCCAGCGCACCGGCTTCACGACAACAGGCTGATGGAACGAACGGATGACGTCCGCGAGCACTTCTTCTATCTGATCCTCGTTCTCCACGTAGCGGTATTCAGGCGTGAGGATGCCGAGGTCCCGGGCCCGCTCCTTTGCCATCACCTTATGCATCGCAAGATATGAGGCGAACGAATTTGAGCCCGTATACGGCACACCGTGGCGCTCCAGGACCTTCTGCACCTCTCCGTCCTCTCCGTATTCGCCATGGAGGCCGATAATGACTACGTCCACGCTCCGGAGCGCTTCGTGCGGCTCCGCCGGTCTGCCATGCACGTGCCACTGCCCGCCCTTGTCTATGTAAATATCGCGCGGAGTGAAGCGCTCGGTATCGAGGTGCCGCAGGATGGCAGCACCCGTATTCAAAGAGACTTCATGCTCCTTCGAAGGTCCTCCGCGCAGTACGCCGACGATAGTGCCTCGCATTGCTTCAAATATAGCATCCCCGGAAATAGAGCAGCTCCGGCCTAGACGAGTCTAGGGCCGGAGCTGGCGTTGCGCTTGGCTTTCGCATCATCTGCG
>CAYWQN010000039.1:0-3863 GCA_964460875.1 uncultured Candidatus Saccharibacteria bacterium
GGAATCGAACCAAGATCGACGGCTTAGAAGTCCGCAGCTCTATCCATTGAGCTATAGGGGCAGAATTACCTTACTACCAAGCGACCGAGAAATACATACTCGCAGGGTCGTAATGCGAAGCCGGATTGGCGACGTATTCGCTCTATAGTAATTATTTTGACGGGTCGTTGAAACGGTATTCGCTCCGATACTTTTCTTCTTCTGCAGCTCGCTTCTCGAACAATGCGCGGGCCTTCTCAATTGAGCTCGTGTCGAGCGAGTGTTCGGCCGCAGGCGCCTGCGGCGCCGCGTCTTCTCCTAATGCGATAAAGAAGAACCACGCATTCCACGCGACGCTCGCAATCAGGGCTGCGAGCGCAAGCGCGAGTATGACAAGCCAGTCGCGCGACGGAGACAGGTGCTTTACGCCCCCCTTCCCTGGAAGCCGCTTGACGAGTTTTTCTATAAAAAGTGGGAGCTTCATGGCGCTGTAGAGGTGGCGGCAATGGCAGCGACAAATACGCCTGTTGCCGACCATGAGGAGCCGTCCGCAGTATCAAGGGAAAGATCCTGCACGCTCATCGCATACGGGCCCTGCTCTATCGCGCCAATCGTGCGCATCACCGCATCAAAGGGGCCGGCGACCGAAAGCGAGAGCGATATGCGACCGTCTGAAGCCTTTACCGTATCGGATACAGACGCCACATGCACCTCAGCGCCGAATCCTCGTCCGGTTTTCTCCAGGCGCTCGAGGAACGAGACGATGTCTGCGGTCGCCACCAGATGCGAAGCGACGAAGGCCTCTTGTGCGGCAAGCTCCGCTTCGCCCGAGCGCGCCGATGCGGAGCGCGAGCGTTCAGCGTCCTTGGACGCTATCTCTGCTCCGAGCGCTCCCGCCCTTGCGTCGAGCGCCTGCACATGGTCGTACCAAAAGACGTACCCGCCGCCAAGGAGGAGCAGTACCACGAGCGCCACGATGAGCTGAATGAGTGCGGGCTTCATGGCATTAAGGGTCCCGTAAGGGTGATGGTGAACGGAATGTCGCTTTCCTTGGCGTAGGCCGAAAGCGGGAGATCGGCTGATTTTGCGAACGAGAGCTTCGAAAGCGCGAGCGCATACTGACGGAGCGATTCGCGCGTCGCTGCCGTGCCGGTTATGGCGAACCGCCCGTCAGGCTGCGGCGCATGGAAGGTGAATCCGGAAATCTCTATGCCGGTGCGCGGGACCTGAAGCACGGCGCGTATGACGTTTGTCGCCTGCGGCGAAGACGCGAGCGCGACCAGCCGGGCGGCGTCCGCCTCCAGCTGCTTCTGCCGCGTACGCATCTCCCCTTCTCCGCTTGCCGCAAGGTTCGCCGCTATCTCGTCGAGATGCGCTTGCTCGAGCGCGACTTCGTCTTTCAAATACAGGTACGCCGGCGCAAGCAATGCAGCGTGCGCGAGAACGACTATCGCGCCGGCTACTGCCGCAACGGTGCCGAGCTTGAAGAAATACCCGCGCCTGAATGCGCGAATGCGTTCCTCGGGAAGAAGATTGGTGAGTTCAGCCGACATATTCTCGAAGGGCGAGCCCGATAGCCGTGCCGTACGCGAGCGATTCCGTGTATTCCATAGGCGGCAGCCACGCGTCGCGCGGCGCGAAGTTCGCGAACACGTCGCCAAGCTCGACCGGGACCTTGAGCGCCGTCTGCAGATATTCAGGGAGGCCGAGCACCGTCGCGTTGCCGCCCACCAGTATCGCGCGCGTCACCGCATCCTTGGCGGCGGCGGCTTCAGGGCGCGTCTGCCAATAATCCAGGCGCTTCCCTATCTCTTCGCGTATCACCGAAACCGTCGAGAGCATGGCGGCCAGATATTCTTCATTTCCCGAACCTGCGACGATGCCGCGTTCTGCTTTGACTCGCTTTGCCTCTTCTTCGGAAACGCCGAAGTGCTTTTCTACCGCAAGCGTAAGCGCGTGCCCGCCGATGTCGAGCGTAGTGACGTAGCGCGGCAGCCGATTAGTCGCAACCAGGAGCTTTGTGGTGGTTTTTCCGATATCGATGATAAGAACGGTCTCCTCGTCGCCGTGGCGAAGCAGTGCCCGCGGAAGCGCGAACGTCTCGCTCTCTATCGCGCGCGTTTCAATGCCAGCCCCGTCCATGACCTGCAGGGAATCATCAAGGACGCGGTGGGAGTACCCGGCTCCAACCACCCGCGCCTTGTCGCCCGATTTCGGAAGACGGGCGACGGCGAACGCGACTTCGGACGCCGGAAGCGGCACGTATTCGTCGAGGCGCTGCTCTACCGCCACTTTCGCCTCGTCCAGGGTGCCGTCGGGCACTTCCGCTTCGAAAAGGTAGCCGCGCGATTCCGGGAGGCCGATGTTCGCGATTTTTATATGATGCTTTTTCGAAAGCTCTTTGAGACCTGCCACTACCGCAGCCGGGTCCCGAATTTCGCCTGAGACTACCGAGCCTGCCGGAAGCGCGAGCTCGGCGAAGTCGCACAGCTCGAGACCGTGCGCGCGTTCCGCAAGGCGCGCTATCTTTATGCCGCTCGTAGAGATGTCGATACCGACCGTAGAAAGAGAAAGGTATGAAGGAGGCGGAAGTTCGACGCGCACCAAGCGCGAAAGAGCGTTCATGCAGAAAGTATACCGCTTCCGCGCGCCTGCGCGCTGCGAGACTGTTAGTGAGCGCCCGTGCCGGGAGGCACTTCCCTATCAGGCACGAGAAATGCGAAGGTATCGCCTGAGTTCACGGCGAGCAGCATGCCGTTGCTCTCGATGCCCTTGATAGTCCTCGGAGCGAGGTTCGTAATGTAGGCGAGCTGCCGGCCTACCAGCGTTTCTGCATCCGGCACATGCATTGCGATTCCCGACACTATGGTGCGCGGGCCTTCAGGCTCCCCGAAGTCCACCGTGCATTTGATCAGCTTGTCAGTCTCAGGAACGCGCTCAGCGGCTTTCACCACCCCTATGCGTATCTCAACTTTTGAAAAATCATCGATGCTAATCATGGCTTCGGGATAGATAGCTGGTAAGTATGAGCGCCGCCGCTGAGGCGTCCACCGCTTCGCGCGCGTCCGGACTCTTGGTCCGGCGCGCGGAATCAGCAACATGCCGCGGATGCGCGCCATCTATGGCGCGGCGCGCTTCCTGTGTCGTGAGCATCTCAGCTTCGTAAAAGACCGGCACTCCGCATTCTGCCGTAAGCGAAGCGCCGAATGTGCGGGCTGCCGCTGCGACCGGGTTATCCCCTCCTGAAAAGGCTCGAGATTCGCCGATAACGACGGCGTCCACTCCTTCTTTGGTGATAAGCGCGCGGACCGCTTCGAGAAGGCGGGGATCGTTCGGGATGATGGCATGCGGAAACCCCATAGTGCCTGCCTCGTCCGAGAGGGCGAGGCCTATTTTCTTGGTTCCGTAGTCGATGCCGAGGTAGCGCATGGCCCTATCGTAGCAAATTATCGAGTATGATATCCTCCTTTATATATGTGGGAGCCATTCGGACACGGATTCATGATGGGGCCGGCAGGAAGCGCCTTCGGGTTCGGCGCAGCCGCCGTCGGCCTCTTATTCCTCGTTATCGCGCTCTGGTCCTTGGCCTGGAAGACGCTTGCCGTCTGGCATGCCGCCCGCAACAAGCAGCGCATCTGGATGATCGCCCTTCTCCTCGTGAATACGGTCGGCGTCTTGGAAATCATCTATCTCGCCTGGTTCCGCAAGGACAATAACAACGTTGGCCCTGATGAGCTGTATCCGTTCTTGAAGGATATGAAGAATCCCCTCACCCACGAAGCGTCGCCTATGGTCGAAGTGAAGAAGCAGGAAGAGAAGCTGCCGGTGGCGGAATCATCACCGGCAGATTAATACGGAGGAGTGGCAGAGTGGTCTATCGCACC
>CAYWQN010000040.1:0-3382 GCA_964460875.1 uncultured Candidatus Saccharibacteria bacterium
CCGAGAGGTTTACGAATACCCGAATACCGAGCGCGCGAAGGGTAGCCGCAAACTCCTGCGCCGCCGCCGCGTCAGCTGGGTCCGGGGTGCCTATGTATACCTGCGGAACCGTGTCCATCTTTGGAAGAAGTCCATGAGTTTGTAGGAAGTCTGAGAAGGTGACGTCCCCAAACGCAAACCCTACGGCAGGAATCGGGTCGCCGCCAAACATGGCGACAAGTCCGTCATAGCGACCTCCACCAAAAAGGGCACGCGGATTCTCTTCGCTCGTATCATTTATCTCAAAGACCATCCCGGTGTAGTAATCAAAGCCTCGAACTATTTCTGGATCAAAGGAGACATTCTCAATGCCGCGCTCTTTAAGGGTAGCGATGAACATATCTATTTTTTCCTTTTCTGCCCGCACCGCTTTGTCAGTTGCGTCCTCAATTGCCTTAAGTGGGTCCTTGTCACCGCGTGCTGCGGAAAACTCTTCGGCGCTCATCTTCGCTTTCTTATCAAGCAGTACCCAGTACGCTTTCACCCCTTCAGCGTCGGTGAGTCCTACCGCTCTACACGCAGCCCCAAGCAAGGCGCGTGAGTTTACCCGAATGGCGAAATCCGCATCCGTTGCTCCAAACGACTTCAGAATGTCTGAGGCGAGGGTCACTACCTCAAGATCGGATTCGCCGGCAGGGAGGCCAACGAAGTCGACGTCCGTCTGATAGAAGTCACGAAGCCGTCCGCGCTGGGGCCGCTCGTAGCGGAAGCGATTACCGATAGAGAACCAGCGAAGGGGAAAGGGCATCTCACGGCGCTTGGCGGCCACCAGACGTGCAAGGCTCGGCGTCATCTCAGGGCGGAGCGTCACCCGGCGCCCGCCACGATCTTCAAAGGAGTAGGTCTGTTCGTTAATAATCTCTTCGTTGCCTTTGCTCTCATACATTTCTGAGCGCTCAAGGATAGAGGCCTGATACTCTTCATAGCCGTATTTCGAAAGCACCTCGCGTACGCGGGCAAAGATAGCGTTCAGCTGGCCGTACTCAGCCGGATAGAAGTCGCGCACGCCCTTGTATGGTTCGGTCTCGAGGCCCTTGCTCATAGCGGGTAGTGTAGCAGATGTGAGGCCCGGACTCACCTAGGCGCTTATGGCCTTTTTGTTCGCAAGGAATTCGTACAAAGGTCCTACGAAAGCGCCGGTCAAAAAGAGCCATAGCCACTCTTCAAGAGGAAATCCTCCAAGAACCTGCGTATACCAGCGTTCATCCAAGTACCAAAATGAGTGGACGGCTTCGGGGAACACTGCGAGTATCAAGAAGTAGATGGGTGCTCCAATAAGAAGCATTAGAACGCTGCTTATGATGGAGTTCCATGCCAGGTCGCGCCGCGTGATAAGCACGGCGAGTATGCCAAAAAGATAGGAGAGCATCGTGGTGTAGAACGAGCTCAAGTGGAAGATAAAGAACGCTGAAAGAAAGAGCGCAGGAAAGACGAGCATGAACGCAATAAGCGTGCTGTTATTGATGGGTCGCACCGGCACCAGTCGCATCTGTCTCAAGAATTCATACGCGACTGCCGCAACGCCTCCAGCTGAAAACGGCCATATAAAATCCTCAATGCCGACAGGAGTGCCGGTGATAGTGAGCGGATGCCACCAGTCGATTAGGAATATCCATTCCATGGCGATGCCTCCGAATCCGCATGCGATGCTTATGAAAAGCATTTCCATTCGCAAGTCCTTCCGCAGGAGAAATATAATGACCCAAGGAATGAGAAACAGCAGTGCCCAGACTATGTAGAAATACTGGTACGCCATACAAGGCTAGGAGCTACGGCTTCGGAGCCGTGACGGAGCCGTGGAATTTCGCTATTTCCCTGAGGATGAGGTCGCGTACGGTGTTCGGGTGCGAAAGGCCGTGCATCTCGACGCGGCCGACTTCGGCGCCTGCGGACTCTACCGAGACGGTGCCGAATCCGAAGATGGTGTAGAAGAAGCCTTCGATCTTCGTCTCAACGTTCTGTATGCGCGAGAGGAAGAGGCTCGAAATATCGCGGCGCCAGAAGCTCTTCTGGTTGATATTGATGATGCGCTCGTTCGTCACAATCCATTGATCGAGGAAATAGTCGACGAAGACCCCGAACGCGCCCATCCAAACGAAGAGCCAGTAGACTCCGACGATGAAGTCAGTCCACGGGTTGCCGAATGAGAAGAGCATGGCGTAGTTGTACTGCGCAGCCGGGTTTATAGATTGGAGAAACACGCCGATTTTCGGCAAGAGATAGGGAAGGTAGTCGAGTATCGCGTACGGAATAAGCTGGCCGACGAGGATGAGCGGATGCTTCCTGAGGGACATCAGGATTTTTTCGCCGCTTTGAAGTTGAAGGTCGACCATAATTTAATGGAATCCGCCCGTCGCGAAGACGAACACCCACCCCGACACGGCGAAGTGGAGCGCCATCGCGGGAACCGCGAGCCACGACTCGCGGCCATAGCGCAGCAGGTGGTAGCCGGCGACCAGGGTGAAGATGAGCCACCAGAGGAAGATGAGCGTAAAGAGGACGGCGAGGACGTTTTCAGCGCTTATGGCGCCGGAGAACGCAGAAAGGGTGGGGATGGCGATGCTCGATGTGGCGAGGGAAATCGGTTGCATGGCGCGGTGCCCTAATAGTATGCCACGAGGAGGCGCGGGCGTCCGTACTGATCGGTGCGAATTTTGGTATAGCCGGCGCCACCCTCGATGGCAAGTGCGGAGGCAGCCTCTACATTCCCTATATCGCACTCCATCCAGAGCTCACCCTTGGGGCTCATATAGTGCGCGACCTCGGCGCATATCCGGCGGATGACGTCGAGCCCGTCTGCTCCGGCATACAAGGCCTCAGACGGCTCGAACTTTATGACGCTCTCTTCGAGCGAGCGTGCGGCAGGGATATAGGGCGGATTGGTCGCGATTATATCGAAGGTCTCGGCGGCGAAGGGCGTGAAGAGGTCGCCGATGCGAATGTCGGCGCGTGCCGCGTCGAGGCCGTTGTCGTTGAGGTTCTTTCGGATCACTGCATCATGCTCCTCCATAAGCTCGCCGAAGGAGACCTGCGCCGCAGGGCATCGCGAGAGGAGCGCAAGGCCGATAGCGCCGGAGCCGGCGCAGAGATCGAGCACGCGAACCGGTTTATCTGCAATGTGTGCTGCAAGCTCTTCCGTCCACCACTCCGTTTCAGGGCGGGGAATCAAGGGGTGCGAGAACAAATCTATGGTGAGTCCGAGGAAGGGCACGTTCCCGATGACATACGCCAAAGGCTCGCCGGAAGCGAGTCGCGCGATGTCCTGCTCGGTCCAATTCGGCTTCTCGCGCTTCAGTGCCGCGACATCCTTTGGGTCTGCGTCCATTTCTCTACACTATGCCTT
>CAYWQN010000041.1:0-3216 GCA_964460875.1 uncultured Candidatus Saccharibacteria bacterium
CAGCGACACCGCTATAGACCTCTCCACCGGCCTTCTCTGCCGTATAGGTGAAATGAGCCATGTGCATCTCATTATAGTATGGAAACTTCACTCGGACCGTAGTTCATCGTTCGCCGTTGCACAACCTCCCTTGTGCGACATGGTCGTGTGGGTTCTGCGTTCTGTGCGGCTTTGACCGATGAAGCCGTGCAGGCAGAAATGGGGCGGCCGTACGTCGTCATCGACATTGGTAACGGAAGCATCGAAATCGTTGCGGGATGGTTGAAGCAAGGGCGACCGCACGTAATCGAAAAACTGAGCCTTCCGCTGGGAATTCAGGAACTAGTTCCAAAGTTTGTCGAGCTAGGATTTAAATTGGCGCCATTCAATGCGTGGCTGAATGAAAAGCTTGGTGGGGTTCAGATCCCACAGCCGAACTTCGCCGCAAAAAGCATACTTCTCGGCAGCGCCCCGACAAAGGCTGCGTGGATTCAAAAAAGAGGTCCGCGTTTAGATGCGGTCTACAACCCGCGCATCGTCTCCGGAGCGACGCTGAGTCGGAAAGACATTCAACGGCTTATCGCAAACGTGAGCGAGGCCTGGGCGAAGTCGCGGGAGGCGGCGAGAAACTACGTTGATTTCCGCATTAAGGACGATTCGGAGGTGTTCATGCTGATTTGCGGCATGGCGCTTGTCGACGCGATATTGCAGAAGCAGGGGCGGGCAAACTGCGTTGTAAGCGCCCAGGGCGTGCGCTTCGGATATCTGTACCAGATGCTGGCGGGTTAGTGTCTATCGTCTATCGGGTGCGTCGCCTTCGCTCTTCTCGAACCGCATCTCTGACCTTGACGGCGAGGGCGCGGGCCTTGTGGTATTCGTCGAATGATCCGGCAACCAAATCCTTGGCGAAGACGGGATGGCCCCCTTCGTCGTGTTTGAAATCATAAAGAAATCGCACAATGTATTCCTTGAAATCGAACTCATCCGGAAACTCTTCCGCATTTTGTATGTCGTACTCGACCCCGTATCGCATGTCGGATAGCGACTGAATAGAAACACGGCCTTGCTCCAGATCATGATGAGAGAGTTCGGCAAGTCGTTTTGTGAAATCAATGGTCAGTTCTGCATCTACCTCCTTGCGGTTGTCGTCAAGTTCCATAAATAAATTTGAATAGACTAATATTGAAAGAGTAGCAGTTGATAATGGTTCGGTCAAATTGACCTGTTTCCGGACCAGTGATTACTTGAGAGACGGGCCTCAGAATCGGAGGCGCAGATACGGAAAAGCGGGTTTGCGAACGAGCAGGTTGTGGCGATCCTGCAGGAAGCGGATCGCGATCCGAAGAGGAGCGTCGCCAAGAAGCACGGCGTCACTGAGTAGACGATCTTAGCACTGAGGAAGCGCTTCGGCTCGCTGCGGTCGGACGACGTTCGCCGCCTGAAGCAGCTCCATGCGGAGTAAACGCGGCTGGAGAAGCTCGTCGCCGAACGTTACCTTAAGATCAACTTGGTTGCACAACCTCCCTTGTGCGACATGGTCGTGTGGGAGCCAATAAAACCTTGATTTTCTGGCCTTTTACTGGACTCAAACAAGTTCGTATGGCTTAGTATTCTCCACGAATTCATACTTTTTACCAAGGCCTGTCGCACAGGAGCGACACAAGACTAGTATACAGTACGTGTCGAGCTTGCCGATCAAAAGGGCCGAGAACTTACGTTCTAGTGTCCTGCGCTCACGCTCAGAAAGAGCGCCTATATGCAGTGCCTTGTGGATGGATTTCAGTCCATAATCGGCGCACCACGCTTCCATCCTCGCCATCTTTTTCTTGTTTCGCGTGCGCCAGGACACGACGGTGCTCAAGAGTTGCCGATTCATGATTAGAGCAGGAGCGATAGCTCGAAGGGCGTGTAGATTGATTCCCCGCCGAGGAAGTAGCGGCACAGATACTGACTCTGGTCGGAGATAATATCCTTGAGAACGCGCTTCTTTCGGTTCCATGTCACCGCTTGATTTAAGCGATTAAACACGGCCTCGACCACTTTGGCCTTCCCCTCGGGAGAAAGCCGATATTCAGTCGGGCTCACTTTTTCAAAGTCACCGCGTTTACCAAGTTTCTTCTCTAGAAACAACGGGAATATGGCGGAATCTACCACGGGTACTCGGAATTCCTCCACCATATCCAATACGAGAGCAGGCTTTCCGTAACGTGCCGAGTGATACATGCCGAGATATGGATCGAGACCGGTATAGAGGCACGCGCGTTCGACCTCATTGTAGAGGATGCCGTAGCCGTAATTTATGGCGCTATTGAATTTGTCCCTGCCCTGCGGAATACGGCCCGGAAATGCATGCAATTGCCGAAGACTACTCCAGTATCGTTCAGCTATGAACCCTTCAACGCCGAGAAGCTGCTCACGTGCTCCGTTTCCTGGACGGATGAGCTCGATGGTTGTGCGCAACGCTTCTGCTTGCGCTATTGCCTTCTCAAAATCGGCTCCTTGCTTTGCCATGAGGTACCGCAGGTAGGTAATCTGATTTCGGCACTTGCCAGCGATAAAGCTTTTCGCGAGCACTAGTGCACGAGCAGGATCCTGTGCCACCTCGAGCTGAGCACGGCGTGTCGTCGCGAGACCCTTAGAGTCGCTCGAGAATATCCTGCCGACCGGCTTGCCAAACGCCCCCAGATAGACGATGTCGACCTCGTGCTCCAGAGCAAGTCTCACGGCATGAGTCGAGATAGACGACGGGCGTAGGATGACGATCTTGCTGATGCGACGGATCGGGTATTCCTTGATAGCGCGCTTCTTCCCTTTTCCTGGCAGGCGCAATACGATCCGCTCCCCCGTCGAGCCGATAAACGTCCCGTAGGTGTCGATAAGCAGGTCCATATATGCAAAAGACTCTCAAAAAGAGAGTCCGTGCAAAAACCTTACGCCCGTTCCAGAAAAATGTAAAGCCGTGCTACTCCGTGATCACGCGGAGCACTTCTTCGATCGTCGATATACCTTGTGCCGCCTTGAAGATGCCGTCTTCGCTCATGGTGAGCATGCCTTCGGAGCGCGCCTGCTTCTCGAGCTGATCGTCGGCGCCGCCTTTGAGCATGAGTTCCTTGATGGTCGCGGTCACGGGCATCACTTCGTAGATACCGAGACGGCCGGCGTAGCCCGAATGCGTCACCCCATCTTCTTTCGGCTTGAAGAACGGGATGTTCTTCCAGGTGGCATCCTTGGCGACAG
>CAYWQN010000042.1:0-3129 GCA_964460875.1 uncultured Candidatus Saccharibacteria bacterium
TTGGTTAGAGCACAGAGCTTATACCTCTGCGGTCCTTGGTTCGAATCCAAGAGGGCGGACAAAGACAGAAAATCCCTGACCTGCGTCAGGGTTTTCTGCTTTGTCCGAGCCGGAGTCATGTTTTCTGTTTCAGAAAACAGACGAGGCGGGGCCTGCATGCAAAATCGAACGGAGGTGAGATTTTGACATGCGGGCGACAAGTTCGAACCGCAGCGATGTTCGGCGAGCACACCGAACCGCGAGGCGTGGTCACAGAATTTTTCTAGCGGCTGCTAGAAAAATATCCGTGACGACTGCAAGACTATTCAGTTATTACCTTCCCCTCTTCGTACTCTTCTTTCGCCTTCGGCGTGATGCCGTTCACGATGAGGAGCTTCTCAAACGCTTCGCGCTCCAAGGTCTCGACTTCGACGAGCTTCTCAGCGATGGCATCGAGCGCTTTCTTGTGGGTGGTGAGCACCTCGGCAGCTTTGCGACGAGCGTCCTCGATGATCCGCGACACTTCCGTATCGATTTTGCCGGCGATGTCTTCGGAATAGATGGTCTCGCCCGCATAGTTGCGGTCAGCGGAGAACGCAACCGGGCCGATGACGTCCGACATGCCGTAGCGCGCCACCATATCGCGCGCAAGCGCGGTCAGGACCGCAAGATCGTTTGAAGGACCCGTCGTGATGTCGCCGAATATCATCTCTTCCGCAACGTATCCGCCCAAGGTTGCGGCAATATCGTCCTGGAACTGCTTCTTCGACTGCATCTTCTTATCGTCGAACGGCAGCTTCAGGGTGTAGCCTGCCGCTCGCCCTCTCGAGATTATCGAAATCTTATGTACCGGATCGGCGTATGGAAGGACCGATGAGACCAGCGCGTGGCCGGCTTCATGGTATGCGGTCACTTTCTTTTCTTTTTTGGAGAGCAGATGAGACTTCCGCTCGGGACCGAGCATGACTTTCTCAATGGAACGGATGAGGTCGTACTGCGTTATTTCTTTGCGCTCCTCCCGTGCCGCGAGGATAGCGCCCTCGTTCATCAATGAATGGAGCTCGGCGCCGGAGAATCCCGGCGTGCGCTCTGCGATGACTTCCAGGTTCACGTCTGCTCCAAGCGGCTTCTTGCGCGCATGCACCTTCAAAATCTCCACGCGGTCCTTACGGTCCGGCAAATCGATTGTGACGCGACGGTCGAAGCGGCCCGGTCGAAGAAGCGCAGGATCAAGTACGTCAGGACGGTTGGTGGCGGCCATGACGATGACTTTTTCGTTCGGGTCGAAGCCGTCCATCTCGACGAGAATCTGGTTCAGGGTCTGTTCGCGCTCATCGTTGCCTCCGCCCACCCCTGCCCCACGCACCCGACCCACGGCATCGATTTCGTCAACAAAGATGATGGCCGGTGCGGCGCGCTTGGCTATCTGGAAAAGGTCGCGCACGCGCGAGGCGCCGACGCCCACGAACATCTCGACGAACTCCGAGCCCGAAATTGACATGAACGGCACCCCGGCTTCGCCGGCGACTGCGCGCGCAAGCAAGGTCTTCCCTGTTCCCGGCGCTCCCATAAGGAGAATGCCTTTCGGGATGCGTGCGCCGATGTCGAGGAACTTCTTCGGATTCTTTAGGAAGTCCACTATTTCCATCAACTCCTCTTTCGCCTCTTTAGCGCCAGCAACGTCCCCGAACGTAACGCGCGTCGAGGTATCCGCCGGGTCCGTCATGCGAGCCTTGGACTGGCCGAACGTGAACGCCTGCATGCCTGCGCCCTTTACCTGGCGCGCCAGGAACCAGAACAGGACTACGAGGAAGATAAGTGGCAGGACGATAGGAACCAATGTCGCAAACCAGAACTGGAACCCGGACTGGCCTTTTATTTCAATAGACACCTTGGCGAGCTCTTCGGGAGTCGCGCCGTACTCCGACAGCGTCTGCGGAAGAGACGCATCCGGATCCTTCATCGAGGTCTTCTCGCTCTCGTCGACATACGTGAGCGCAAGATCGTTCCCGGAAACCTCTATAGTCTTTATGACGCCGGCGCGCACATCGGCCGCCACCTGCGAGAGCGGTACGACGGAGGTCTCTTTCGTCTTGTCGGTGACGAAGGTGTACGCAAGCATCACGACAAGGAGGATGATGACCGCAGAGAGCACGTTTCCGGAAAAACCGCCGGGCATCATGCCCTTGGGAGACGGTTTCTTCCCTTTTTTCGCGACCGGCTTCAGCGCCGGTTTCTTCGGCGGAATCGATTTCTGGTTCTGCGCCATAACGTAGATGCACTATACAATAGAGGTAAGGTATATGAAAATGCGAACGATATGGCCGACACGATACTCATAGAGAACAAGAAAGCGCGTCTTCGCTACGCGGTTCTTGAGACGTACTCCGCCGGCATAGAGCTGACCGGTGCCGAAGCGAAGTCGCTTCGCGCCAAGAACGGCTCCTTGGACGGCGCGCGCATCGTGGTGCGAGGCGGCGAGGCCTATCTCACAGGCGCCACCATCCCTCCCTATCAGGCAGCAAACACAGTAAAAGGATATGATCCCGAGCGCCCGCGCCGACTCCTTTTGAAAAAGAGCGAGATAGCAGAACTCCTCTCAGCAGAATCGAAGAAGGGCTTGACAACAGTGCCTTTAGAGGTGTATAATAATAGATATCTGAAAGTGCGCGTCGCGGTGGTGCGCGGCAAAGGAAAGTCCGATAAGCGCGAGGACCTGAAGAAGGCGGATGCCAAGCGCGAAGCGGATCGTGTATTGAAAAACAGATAGAGCGGGTGCTCGCGGACAGAAGATGATGGGTGTATCGTCTACTTTCCGGGGGTGACCGGCTTTGACGGTCTGCTCTTTGAGAATCGTGCGACGCGATGGAAGTCTGCTGACCATCTAAATAACGCAGGCACCCAAACTTGCCAAGAACACTCTTGCAAGCGCAACGGTCTCTCCTTACTTCGGTAAGCAGGATTTTGCGTTCGCCTACGCGGCAGCCTAACGGCTCTCTCGCCTAGCGACGTTTGCACTTCCCTGATGCTCATAGCAGGAGGTGCAGGCGGAACAATCTACGAGCTCGCTGACCGCTCTCCCGCGCGAATCAGTTAAATCAGGGATCAGATAGGAGTGGTTTCGTTCTGGTTCCTCGCACCCTATCCTAG
>CAYWQN010000043.1:0-3024 GCA_964460875.1 uncultured Candidatus Saccharibacteria bacterium
GAACATCTCGATGCCGGTGATGGTCGTCTTCGTCGTCGGCTGGATGCCCACGATTTCGACTTCATCGCCGACTTTGACGATACCGCGCTCGATGCGGCCGGTGACCACGGTTCCGCGGCCTTCAATCGAGAAGATGTCCTCGATAGGCATGAGGAACGGCTTGGCCGTATCGCGGACCGGGTCCGGGAAGTACGAGTCCATGGTGTCCACGAGGTCCTTGACCTTGAGGGCCCACTCATCGTTTGCATCCGTTGCTTCAAGAGCCTTCAAGCCCGAGCCGCGGATCATCGGGGTCTCCTTATCGAAGCCCTGCTTGGTGAGAAGTTCGCGGATTTCCTCTTCAACGAGGTCCACCATGTCCTTGTCATCAACCATGTCCACCTTGTTCAAGAAGACGATGAGCTTCGGCACGCCGACCTGCTTTGCAAGAAGAATGTGCTCGCGAGTCTGAGGCATTGCGCCGTCAGTTGCGGCGACCACGAGGACTGCGCCGTCCATCTGGGCGGCTCCCGTGATCATGTTCTTGATGTAGTCAGCGTGGCCCGGAGCGTCGATGTGCGCGTAGTGGCGCTTCGGCGACTCGTACTCCGAGTGGTGGAGGGCGATGGTAATACCACGCGCCTTCTCTTCCGGAGCGTTGTCGATGTTCTCGACCTTCTCCGCGCGAGCCTTGTATCCGGCGCCGGCATTGAGGTTAAGAACGTTAAGGATTGCCGCAGTGAGCGTGGTCTTTCCATGGTCGACGTGACCGATGGTACCGACGTTCATGTGGGGCTTCGAGCGATCGAATGCGTCTGCCATATGATTCGTAAATTAACGGTAATTGATTGATAAGCGAATGCTCTTTTTCGCCGAAACGATAAAAGGCGCTTGCTGGTTCTTGCCCACCCGCGAAGCGCCTTTTACCATCCCCTGCCAGCCGTGGGCCGTGTGGGGTCAATAAAAAGAGCGCCAATCCGCGTTAGTTGTAAGGTATCGCGCAGACCGATAAAGGTCAATACGGGAAGACTCGAGAAAGGAAAGACCCCGGCCGGTTTGGCCGGGGCTTTTCCTTGGAAGGCTTAATTGGCTGGGTAGACGCCTACCTCTATGCCCTTGCGATAGGAGTGGGACTTGTCATGGGCATCGTAGTTCACTGCCGCATTCGAGACCAGGGTGAAACTCGCAACGTCCACGTTCGCTATGGCCTTGAGGTCGTACGGAGCCCACGCATAGGTGCCCGGCGCATGAGCGTCCGAGGTCGGCGCCTCAAGGCGGAAGATATGGGTCTTATCCTTGGCGTACCAGGAGTTCGCAAGCGGCGCAAAGGAACTGACTTCAGCGTCCTGGGCGACCTGGATACTCGTCTGCGTCGTGGCGCTCGTTTCGAATACCGAGAGCACATAGACGCGGTTCTTATCCTTGTAGTATGCGACGGATCCGACGCCCAGGGTCGTCACGACGCTCCCCTTCTTCTCAGACGGATGCTCGATAGCGGTGAGTTCGGTAAGCGCCTTGAACGTAGCGACATCCACGTCAGGCACCGCCTTATACACGGCGCGGCCGGCGGGGTCGACGCCCGAGTAGAGTGAAACGCTCGTTGCGTCCTTAAGGAGCACTTTGGAAAGGCCGATGTTCGGCGCAGAGCCGGTAGTACCCGTCGGAAGGACCTTGGTCGTTCCGCCTGCCGCCTTTCCGGGAGTCGCAGGCACTGCAGCCTGGCCGGTCGTCGTAGCGGCTGAGTCGGCAGGCGCAACGGTTGATTTCGGATAGGTCAGGAAGATAATGACGCCCAGGATAAGGAGGGCGATAACGGCGAACACGATGGTGGTGCTTTTGGTCATAGGGTTCATATACCTACAGGATAACGCATCCGGCCGCCTGCGGGCGGCCGGTGTGCATAGTCTGCCGAGAGCAGGTTATGTCCCGAGAAGCGTTTTAAGGTCGAACAACTTCCACTCGGAAGACCCTTCAGTCTGCACGTAGAGACCGTCCGGCCCCAACGTCAGCGGTTGCGCCTCCGCCTTAAATGCGTCTCCAGCGAGCGTGAGGTTGTAGAACATATAGTACGCATCTCCTACGTGATTATCGGCGAGCACCGTTATAGCGCCCGTCTCGAGATTAATCGCTTCGAGCCGCGGGATGCCCGCCTCCCAGCCAGCGAGGTTCTCGTCGGTATGGCAGCTGCGGTATAAGGCGAAGTTCCGCCAGAGGAGAAGCGCGTGCACGCCGCATATCTGCGCTTTTTTCTCCCCGGTCGCAAGCGAGTACACAGCATACCCGCGCGCAGCCGACGTGCCGCGGTCTAGCGCCATATACGCGCCGTTCTCCACGAAGCCTCCCAAGGTCTCGGTGTCGGCGTCAGCGCCGCGTGCAAGTACAACTTCCCTCCCGTTTGCCTTCACCGTCGCATACAGCTCATTCATGCCGTCGGCCGCTATCCGGAATGCGAGCGCGTACGTGTCGTCGTCCGCGAGTGCGAACGGTCCATGCGGGACTGTTGCCGCCCTCAGTACCTCGAGGGCTTCCGTGTAGTACGGAATCGTATGGATGTAGTCCATGGTGACATCGAATGAATCGAGTGCCTGCGTCGAAGTGCCGTTCGGATCATCAAGCGTAATAGACTCTGTGCTTTGTCCGGTACTGCTGTCTTCGTAGCAGTAGCTCGTGAACGTGCCGTCCTTTGGCCGACATGCGAACATGTCAAACACCGCATCTTTCCCGTCAGGCCCGATCGGATACGGACCTACGTAAAGGCGAAACCCGGTCGAAGTTCCCGTAGAATCAACATAGCTGAGGTCGTTAAGCCGCCAATAACTCGGATAGCGGACGGCATAGCCGAATTTCTCATTCATATAGAGTATCCATCCGCCGTACGGGTTTACGGAGGATTTCTGTTCCGTGAATGCAGTCTGGCTCGAGGCCTGGTGCGGCACAAGGACGAGCTTATAGAGCGCTAGCAGCAGCACACCGAGTACAAGGACCGCGATGACGCTTAAGAGCGAGGAGAATCCGCGCAAGTTGGTTTTCATATTTGCAGTATAA
>CAYWQN010000044.1:0-3001 GCA_964460875.1 uncultured Candidatus Saccharibacteria bacterium
CGATGGAGCCCGAGTCGCGGAGGTCTGAGAGGCGAGGCTTGCCGCCGCGCTGCTCGACGGCGCGCGAGAGCTGAGAAAGGGCGAGCACCGGCACTTCCAGCTCGCGGGCAAGAGACTTCAGGGAGCGGGAGATTTCCGTTACCTGCTGCACCATGGAGTCGGAGTTCTTCGTATTGGTCGGCGCCATAAGCTGGAGATAGTCAACGACGATGAGGCCGATGCCGTGCTCGCGCTTCAAGCGGCGGGCGACCGCGCGCATGGAAAGGATGTTATTGCCCGGCTTATCGTCGATGTAGATAGGAGCCTTCGAAAGGGTATCGAGGGCGTCGCGAATCTTCTCGAAATCTTCTTCAGCGCGCACTGCGCCTGTGCGTATTTTCCAGGAATCCACATAGCTTTCCGCGGCGAGCATGCGGTCGATGAGCTGCTCCGAGCTCATTTCAAGCGAGAAGATGCCGACGGGGACGTTGTGGCGGACGGCCGCGTTTCGCGCGATATCGAGCGCAAACGACGTCTTTCCCACCGACGGGCGGGCCGCGAGGATGATGAGGTCGGACTTATGGAATCCGGAAAGCATGTTGTCGAGCTCGGGGTAGCCGGTCGAGACTCCGCGTATGGCGCCGTCGTGCTTGGAGAGCGCTTCGATGCGCTCATACGTTTCTATTGCCTTGTCCTTTATCGCGGTGAACTTATGCGAGGCGGAGCCGTCGCCGACGGCCATGATGGCGCGCTCGGCGGCGTCGAGCACCTCAACGGTGTCCCGCGCCTCGTCGTACGCTGCCTCCTCAATGGTGTGGGAGGCGTCAATCAGCGAGCGCATGAGGTGCTTTCTTGAAACCAGGTCCGCGTAGTGGGCGTAGTTTCCAGGAGCCGGCGCCGAGTTCGCTAATTCCGCGAGGTATCCTCGGCCGCCGATGCGCTCCAGGTGCCCGAGGCCCTGCAGGCGTTCAGAAAGGGAAAGGAGATCGATAGGCTCGCTCTTATCGGAGAGCTCGCGCATGGCCTCATAAATAATCTTGTGCTTCTCGGCATAGAAAGAATCGCCGCGCACCGTGTCGCCCACGTCGTGTATGACGTCGGGCTTCAGAAGTAGGGCGCCGAGAAGTCCGCGCTCGCTTTCAAGCGATTGTGGAGGAATTCTGAGCGCCTGGTCAGCCATTGGTCTAGTATACGATTTTACGCGAATGCCGCACGGCGCCACGGAAGGGGACGAACCGGGGACTACCTGGGGATTTCCTCGAGCTATTGACAATAGTATACATATAGCGTATAGTACGGTTTGGTGTTCATTGGATGGTCAGGTTAGAGCCCGGATGTAAGGCGGCACGCCGCACACACATCAGAGCCTGGTAGAAGGCGTGAAATCTGAGTGTGCTCGCCGGGGTATCCTCCTAGCGAACTTACCGAGGCACGACCCTGAATTCAGATTGCATCCCCCGAGATGCCGTCTATCCTCTTTTCACGAGGATATCCGAAAACCCCGAGCCCTCTGCTTCCAAGCGGCGGGCTCGTTTCTTATAGCTGCGTATACCGAGGGCCCTCTGCTGCGTCCTCGACGGCATATCCGAGCGCCTTAAGTTTTTCGCGCAGTTCGTCGGAAGTCGCAAAATCTTTATTCTTGCGCGCTTCTTCGCGGGCCTCGGCAACCGTCTTCGCTTGCGAAGGAAGCTCAGCGGTCATGAGCGTTTTTGCCTCCTCTGGCGGATTGGTGAGAGACAGGCCGAGAATAGCGTCGGCCTCTTCAATGACCTTCCATTTATCTTCTGGCGAGATAGTGGAGGCCAGGAAACTGTGAAGAGCGCTCAGCACGCCTGGAGTATTGAGATCATCCGCACTAAGGCTGCGTAGCGCAACGACGCCTGCGGTGCTGCGGCCTTTTTTGCCGGCAAGCGTCCTTGCCTGGCTCCATAATCGTTTTAGCGCAGTGTCCGCAGCAGCAAGGGAATCCCATGAAAAAGAGAGGGGCGAGCGGTAATGCGCCTGGAGGAATAAGTAGCGGAGCGCGAGCGGGTGATATCCCTTCGCAACGACATCTCTGAGCGTGTAGGAATTTCCGGCAGACTTCGAAAGCTTCTCGCCGTTCATGGTGAGGAATGCGCCGTGCACCCAGGTGCCCACATACGGATGCTTTCCGGACGCGCCTTCAGACTGCGCTATCTCGTTGTTGTGGTGCACGCTCGCGAGGTCCTCGCCGCCGGTGTGAATGTCTATTTGCTCGCCAAGAAGAGCGGTCGCCATCGCGGAGCACTCGATGCTCCAGCCCGGGTTTCCGACGCCCCACGGGGAGTCCCATTTCTGCAGATCGCCCGGTTTTGCTGCGCGCCAGAGCACGAAGTCATGGGGCGATTTCTTTTCACCCATATCGACGCGCGTTCCCGCGCGCAGTTCAGCGTCTTTCATCCCGAGGAGCGTGCCGTACGTCGGGAACTTGGTCGTGTCGAAGTAGAGGCCTTCGGATGTCGTATACGTGTATCCCTTCTTCTCCAGCTTCCGTATCATCTCGATGTCTTCCTTTATATAGGAGGTTGCGCGCGGGAAGATAATTTTCTTGCTGTCGATGCCGAGCGCCTGTATGTCGTGCATGAACACGTCCGTATACTTGTCTGCGATAGCTTCCGGGGTGGTGTTATCCCGTTTGGCCCCTACAGCCATCTTGTCTTCGCCAATATCTGCGTCTGCGACTAGGTGCCCGACATCGGTGATGTTTTTAACATGCTTCACGGTCCAACCGTGACCCGTCTCCAGCCACCTGCGCAGGAGATCGGCCATGAGGAACGACGAGTAGTTGCCGATGTGCGGGCGTCCGTAGACCGTGGGGCCGCAGGTGTACATTTTCACGTCTTTCGGATCTTGGGGCACGACGTCTTCCTCGCGCTTGCTGAAGGTGTTGTAGAGGCGGAAGGGCACGCTGCAAGGATACCGACGATACCGAGGATTCCAAGGAGTCCGAGGAGGGGAATGCGACAGACAACTGAGCCGGCATCTTTGGGGGATGCCGGCT
>CAYWQN010000045.1:0-2873 GCA_964460875.1 uncultured Candidatus Saccharibacteria bacterium
CGACGGCGCTGAGGCGGGGTCGCGGAAATTTTCAGCAGAAAATTATCCGTGACCGGAACCAACTCCCCTCTTCTCAAAATTCCCTAGCAACTGAGTGCTAGTATGTACGCATGCGCCGCGCCCCGTTATACGAATGGGAGGGACGAGAGTACCGCTTCGAAGAAAAAAGCGCCGATTGGTATTGGGCGCTCGGCATCCTTGCGACTGCAGGAGCGATCGCTTCCATCCTGTTCGGAAATATCCTTCTCGCGCTTGTCATTATCGCGGCCGCAGCCTCTATTGCGGTCGCTGCGGCAAAGCATGCACGCGTCCATCGGTTCGCGATATACGAAGACGGCGTCGCGATAGATGACAACCTCTACCCCTTCGAGACCATGCTTCACTTCTCGGTCCTTGAATACGCTGATGAAACACTGCCCCCTTCTCTTTCCATAAAGACGAAGCATTTCCTTTCTCCGCATCTCCTTATCCCGATAGTGGGCCATGATCCGGTCGAGGTGTATGAATACATTTCGCTTCATCTTCCAGAAGGACGTCATGACGAATCGCCGATGGACCGGCTCGTAGAGCTCTTCCGTCTTTAGTTGCGAATACGCGACTAAAACGCTACAGTCTTTCGACTGCTCCCGTATCCCTCCAGAGGGAGGATACGAGAGCTCGTTCGGCGCTTTCAAAAATAATTGTGGTCATTTTTGAAAGACCTCACTCGCTCCCGTCGTTCAATGGATAGGACGCAACCTTGCGGAGGTTGTAATGTAGGTTCGATTCCTACCGGGAGCACAAAGACGGAAAGCCTGCCCTGCGGCAGGCTTTCCGCTTTGTGCTAGCCGCAGCGATGTTCGGCGAGCACGCCGAACCGCGAGGCGGGGTCGCGAAAATGCGCGAGTGACGACGAGCGCATTATTCGTGGCCACAAAGCCGAAATGCTATAGTCCCCACACGCTCTCGTATGTAAGCATACGAGAGCTCGTTCGGACTGTATAAGGATTCGAGCGTCCTTATACTCCCTCACTTCGCTCTCGTCGTTCAATGGATAGGATATCTCCCTCCGAAGGAGGTGATGCTGGTTCGATTCCAGCCGAGAGCACTAATAAAGAAAAACCCCGCATTCACGGGGTTTTTCTTACTGCCATACGAGAAAGTGAAAAGACCTGAGTAATGTCAGGTCTTTTCCGAACGAGTGGAGGGAGAAAGCGCTGAAGACGTTTATTTCTTCGTTGCTGCCGCGAGCGCTCGCGCAAGGCGGGATTTCTTGCGGGCTGCGGTGTTCTTCTTGATGATGCCGCGCTTTGCCGCCTTGTCGATGGCCTGGTAGGCCTTCGAAAGGGATTCAGCGGTGAGCTTGCCGCCTGCGACTATCGCCTTGCGGGCGGTCTTGGTCGTATCGAGGAGGACGCGCTTGCGGCGCACGTTGAAAACGCGCTTCTTAAGGGAGGCGCGGTGTGCTTTCTTCGCGGAGCTGGTGATTGCCATGTAGGGGCAAAGATACGCTATTTCTTCCCAGCACGCAAGAAGTGCTACGATACCTCTATGATTCGCGAAATCCGGGGCACTGTCCTTGCCCTTGAGCCTACGGGCATTGTCGTCGACGTCGCCGGCTGGGGAGTGCTCGTGAATGTCGCCTCGCCGGAAGCCTTCGGGCTCGGAGACGCGGTAGTCCTTAAGACCCACCTGGCGGTGAAGCAGGACGGCATGGAGCTCTATGGCTTCCCCGACTCCGCAGACCTTCGATTCTACGAGCTCGCGCTCTCGGTTTCCGGGGTAGGCCCGAAGACCGCCATGTCTCTCCTGCGCCGCGCGCCGCGCGAGAACCTCGAAGCAGCCATAAGCAAGCGCGATGTCTCCTATCTCACCCGCGTAGTGGGTCTCGGCAAGAAAGCCGCTGAGAAGCTCGTTGTCGAGATATCGGAAAAGATAGCCGCGACAGATTCGGGCGACCAGGGAGAAGACGGCGAAGTGTTCGATACTCTCGTTGCGCTCGGCTACACCGATCGCGAAGCACGAAAGGCGGTCTCCGCGATACCGTCCTCGGTTGCCGGAAAAGAAGCGCGTCTTAAGTGGGCGCTTTCAATAAAGTCCTGACCCATGGAGAGCTTCAAAGCAATCCTCGAGGCAGTGCTGCCGAAAAATGCGTATCGGAGCCTCACGGCGCCCTACCACCTCGCACTCTCGTGGATTGCCATGCATCGCTACGGGTTCCCGGCACATGCGCTCAAGGTCATCGCCGTCACCGGCACCAAAGGAAAGTCATCTGTGACGGAAATGATCGCGGCGATACTCGAAGAAGCCGGACACGCGGTCGCCGTTTCTTCGACCATCCACTTCCGCATCAAGGGAAAGACGCGGCCAAACCTCTATAAGATGACGCTTCCGGGGCGCGGGTTCATTCAGAAATTCCTCAAAGAGGCTGCGGATGCCGGCTGCGAGTACGCGGTCATTGAAGTGACGTCGGAGTCTGCGCTCCAATCGAGACACCTGTTCCTCTCGCTCGATGCGCTCGTATTTACGAATCTCGCAAAGGAGCATATCGAATCCCATGGCGGCATGGAAAACTATTTCAAGGCGAAGCTCCGCATCGGTCATGAGCTCGAGCGCTCGTCAAAGCGGCCGCGCGCAATCATCGCGAACGCCGACGATGAGTACGGCAAGCGCTTCTTGAAGCTTGGCGTCGAGGAACGCATCTCATTTTCATACGAAGACGCGGCCGACGTCCGCCCGGACGGCACGGGCGTCGCATTCTCGGTCGGCGACACGGCATTCGCCCTTCCCCACCCGGGAACGTTCAGCGTCATGAATGCGCTTGCCGCGTCCTACGCCGCACGCTTTTTCGGCGTCCCGCTCGAGACCGCTTCGAAGGCGCTCACAAAACTGGT
>CAYWQN010000046.1:0-2748 GCA_964460875.1 uncultured Candidatus Saccharibacteria bacterium
AGTCTTCCGGGTGGATATCCTTTTTCATGTGCGGGATTTATACCAAAAAAACCAGCCCTATGCAACTTTTTTGAGCTCCCGTATCCGATTACACAGGCTGTGTGCATTCCCATGGGACAACAGACCGAGATACGACCGCACGACCGGATCTTCCGTTTCCCTGCCCGCGCAATTGCGCATAGCACGCCGTTCCGTACTCGTCCGAAGTACCCGATGATCGGGAAAGTGGATCCATCCGAGAAAATCGATACCTGAATCGACGGTCGCAATTGAAACTTTTCTTGGATGCAGTGTGAGCTTCAGCCGTACATCCAGAAAGTCTCGGATCTGCGGAATGAGTGATTCGAGCCATGCTCGCTCATGCGAAAGGATGACGAAATCGTCCGCATAACGTATGTACTGCTTTGCCTTGAGGTGATGTTTTGCAAATTGGTCGAACTCGTTCATGTAAATATTCACCAGGAGCTGTGACGTGAGGTTGCCGAGCGGGAGCCCTTTGCCGGGGCTGGTTGAGTTGAAGCTTCGAACGACTTCCACGAGCAAGGCTTGCGTGCGCTCATCCTGAACAGAGTGCGCCAGAATGTCGAAAAGGGTCTGCTGGTCGATCGAGGCGAAGAACTTGCGTATGTCGCACTTCAGTACCCAGACTGTGTGAGTGTGATTTTTGGAGATGCGACGAGCGAGGGTGCGGAATCGGTCGAGTGCTTTGTGTGTCCCCTTTCCAACCCGACACGAATACGAGTCGGGTATAAAAGTCTGGTCGAAGAACGGGTACAGGACGCGGTGGATCGCATGATGCACGAGCCGGTCACGCACGGATGCCTTGTGGATGTCGCGGGGTTTCGGATCGCTGATGCGAAAGTAACGATACGGTCCATGGCGATAGGAACCATCGCGTAATTCATCATGCAATACACGGATGTTCTCAATGAGGCAGTACTGGAACTCGTGTACTTCGAGCTTGTTTTTCTTGCCCCGGATAAATTCTTGCCATGCGGCGAGCAAGTTTTCGGTCGAGATGATATCCTCGTACCTGTATGGACACCGCTTCCGGCTCATCGGGAAACGCTACCCCCCCCCCGAACATTTTCGCAACCTCGATCGCTGCCACTACTCGAAAAGGCAAAGGATTCCTACAAGTCGTGGATACCGATACGGCGCAATATGGACCGGACGGAGCGCTTCGGAATCGGTGAGAAGATAGACTCGCTGTTACTCCATGCACTCGAATCGCTGCGCGCGGCCAGCTACGCCTCGACAGAGAAGGAACTCCACTTGAGGCGGGCGATACAAGCACTGGATTCTCTGCGTTTCTTTCTGCAACTCGCATGGGAGAGCAAGTTGATCCCGAGCAAGCACTACGAAACGCTCGGCGTCATGATCGAGGAGGTCGGCCGTATGACCGGCGGCTGGATCAAGGGACTGCGTGCGAAAACCCGCTCCGAGAATCCGGAGCGGGAAAGAAAAGAGTAGCGAGAGACGACCTGGTTGCCTGCGTTCCACGGATTCGGATTCGTCACCGAGTTGGCGTTCAGGTTCCAACCGCCGTTGTCGGCGTTCCAGTTGGCGTTGACAGCCCAGAGCACTTCGTACGCAGCACCATCCGTACCACCGCCCTTTGAAGGCAAAGCCGATCTATAGGTTGTATCTGATGCGGGACCTCGAAGTCCTCCGGTGCCGCGTACCGATTCTGTTCTTTTTTGAACCGTTGCATTCACACTCGCCAAAGACGTATCCGTTGCGATTCCGGAATCACAGCGATCCGAGGCGCCGTGCGAAAGCCATAGCCGCCGCACCAGGGCACTCCTCACGATATAGTGTACAAGAAAAACCCCTCGCACCGGTCAAAGGTGCAAGGGGTCAAAGTGACAGAGAGATTAAATTCTCAGCGCCACAGAATCAGCGAGAGACGACCTGGTAGCCTGCGTTCCACGGAGGCGGAGCCGCCACCGAGTTGGCGCGCAGGTTCCAACCGCCGTCGGCGGCGTACCAGCAGGCGAAGACAGCCCAGAGCACTCCCTTCGCGTCGCGGATGTAGAAGATGTTCGCCATGCCGTTGACCAGCAGGCCATCTTTCTTTTCCTCGCCATTGGGCTGCCCGAGAAGCATCATCCACAGATCGGCGAGGTACGTCTCGTGAGCCGGGTCAAGCTCTGCGATGAGCGGCGCGTCGAACGAGTTACGCAGAAGCTTGTGAATCTTGAGCTCGCCTGCCGGGACATCCGTCTCCACCTTGGGGACGAAGTTGGTCTTGAAGTTGTCCCACAGGAAGGCGATCTTGACCTTCGCCTTCTTGCTCGTGTCGACGACGAAGTGGTCGGCGGCGATGAAGCGCTGAGTGGCAGCCACCGGGACGGAACCGACGGGCTCGAGGAGTTTGGGCTTCTCGGGCGGAGTGGCGGTAGTTCCGTTGAGCCAATCGATGCTGCGACGGAGATTATCGCCGGTAGAGAGGAGTTTGATATCCGCCCGCGTCAAACCATTGCGGCCGCAAGCCATTGCGAATTCATGCGCCTGGCCAGTCGTCATGTCGAACGTGTCAGCCATGTGACGTGTTCCTTCTCAAAGAGCCCGGCAGAATGCCGAGGCTGGAAATATCATACAATAATAATAGATTTCCGCAAGCTCATCCGCCCAAGATATCGATCTGGCTCTGGAACTTGTCGGCCAGTGACATCACATCGTTACCGTAGAAGGCGTAAGCGGATTTCGAGGCATTCTTCCAGCCCGCGAGATAGCGCAAGGCGG
>CAYWQN010000047.1:0-2645 GCA_964460875.1 uncultured Candidatus Saccharibacteria bacterium
CGGTGTAAACGAATTGCTCTACCAACTGAGCTAATCGCCCGTAGGAGTACCTTACCTGAAACGCGGTATTCTTAAAAGCATGGAGCGATTGACCACACTGGTGTCCGGAAGGGTGCAGATGGTCATGTATCGCGATTTCGCATGCCGGAACGCGCGCGCCGCGGGCCTGGTGGGCACCGTGCAGAACCTTCCGGACGGCTCTGTCGAGGTAATTGCAGAAGGGGAGCGGGCGAAGCTCGATGCATTCGCGCTCAAGCTCTGGAAAGGATCCCTGCTCTCCCGGGTCAGCATGGTGGCTCCGCGCTTTACGAGCGCGACGGGGGAATTCCAGAAGTTTCGCATCATCTATTGAGCGAACAGAAGAAGCGCGGTACGGTGCATACATGGATTTCTCCATCGTGTATGAGGACGACGATATCGTCGCCATCAATAAGCCCGCCGGCGTAATGACGCATCCCGACGGGAAGTCGGGCGAAGAGACGGTGAGCGACTGGTTCGCCGGCCGCTATCCGTCGTCCGCGGACGTCGGCGAGACGCAGAGGCTGCAGGACGGTACGGAGATCCGTCGCCCGGGAATCGTGCATCGGCTCGACCGGGAAACATCCGGCGTTCTGGTGCTCGCGAAGACGCAGGAAGCGCACGCTTTCTTGAAGGAAGCGTTCCAGAACCGCGACGCAAAGAAAACCTATGTCGCTTTCACGTACGGCGTACCCAAAGCGCGCAAGGGCACCATCGACTTCGCGATCGGCCGGTCTCGCCAGGATTTCCGGCTCCGCTCCGCGCAGCCGCGCGCCAAAGGCATGCTTCGCGATGCGATCACGCATTACGAAGTGATTGCCGACAACGGCACGCATTCGGTAATGCGCGTAGCGCCCGAGACGGGACGCACGCATCAGATTCGCGTGCATCTCAAAGCGATACATCACCCGGTAGTGGGGGATCCTTTGTATGCGCCGAACCGGGAAGCGGACCTCGGCTTTGCTCGGCTCGGTCTGCACGCCTTTTCTATCGACCTGCCGTTTAGGAATGGGGAGCGCAAGACGCTCACGGCCCCGCTCCCGCCCGAGCTTGCAGCGGCGCTCGAGCGATTCCCGGGCGCGGACGCGATTATTGCCTCTCGGTAGGCCCTATGCTACAGTTCTGCGACTATGGCAGGCATCATTACTCCCGTTAAGACGGAGGAGCGCTCCAAGCTCGGCATTCGCCCGGGCGATACGGTCCGCGTCCACCAGAAAATCATCGAAAAGGGGAAGACCCGCACCCAGGCCTTCGAAGGCCTCGTGCTCGCGGTAAAGCACGGCACCGAAGCCGGCGCTTCCTTCACGGTCCGCGCGACCCTCTCGGGCATTGGCGTCGAGCGCATCTTCCCCCTGTACGCCCCGTTCATCGAGAAGATCGAGATCGTTAAGCGCTCCAAGGTCCGCCGCGCGAAGCTCTACTTCATCCGCGAGAAGGTGGCACGCGAGGTCCGCCGCCAGCTTCGCAATATGCGCATGATGAACGTCTCCACCGATGACTTCGCTGAGAAAGAGGCTCCAGTCATCGCCGACGAGGTAGCAGATGTTGCTGAAGAGGCGGTCGCTGAGGCAATGACGGAAGAGACGGTCGCTGCCGAGGCGGAAGCGCCGGCAGAAGCAGCAGAAGAGAAGGCGGCTGCGTAAGCCCTCGTTGAAAAGACGGGGAACGCCGCGTATAGTGGCCTTACACCTGCCCAGGTGGTGAAATTGGTATACACGCTACCTTGAGGTGGTAGTCCTTAACGGGGTGGAGGTTCGAGTCCTCTCCTGGGCACCAAATGCAAAGCGCCGAAAGGCGCCTTTTGCATTTGGTGCCCAGGAAGCAATGCGCGGGGCGCATTGCGTGAGGGCTCGAAAGCCGCAGGCGCTCTGCGCCGAGGCGGGGTCGAGAACGCTTAACGGATTGCGAATGCTTGGAGCAATCCGGTTAGCGATTCGTGAGCGAGCCTCTCCTGGGCACACAAAAAAGAATGCCCGGCGCGCGAGCGCCGGCTTTCTTTTTTGTGGCACCAGGAGAGGACTCGAACGCCGGAGCGATGTTTTGCCAGCAGGCAAAACCGCGAGGCGGTGCCTAGACCAAAAGCGAGTGGCGACGAGATTTTGAGTCGAAGGAGAGAAGCGTACTCGCGGTCCTCTCTGGGGTAAGCTACGGCGAAGAATTATTCGTAACCCATGGGCACCAGTAGGGGACTCCAAAGCGAGTGCTTGGCCGAGCCTCACGCCATGAACTTCTTGCAGCTATCTTCATACGTTCCCTTATGCACATCTTGTTCTGTCGGCCCTAAAGACGCATGATGTCTGCATGAAGCAGCGCCTCATGAAATCTCTCTCTGTTTCTCTTGAATGGCGTTTGTTTGCGTTCATAATCACGGAGCTCTTCTTCTGGGCGACCACCGGCCATCTATGGCAGGCCACTATCCTCGCGTTCGAGCTGCAGCTCATACTCCTCATAGCGCATTTCGGGTGGTATTTCGTCCGCGAGAGCAAGGACCATTCATAATCCGGCTTCCTCGGCAGTGAATCGCGTGGTATAAGTGCGAAGCAGTGCTGATGCATGGCGGCTTTAGCTCAGTTGGTAGAGCACCTGGTTGTGGTCCAGGCGGTCGTGGGTTCGAGCCCCACAAGTCG
>CAYWQN010000048.1:0-2586 GCA_964460875.1 uncultured Candidatus Saccharibacteria bacterium
CCGCACCGCCAACCAGCTGGAAAGCATCAACGACGGCGAGATCTGGGTGAACGGAACCGCCATGGTCGAGACTGGGGATGTTATCTCCTCGAACGGAGTGACGTTCGTCATCGACACGGTGTTGATGCCGCCCAAATAACTTCCTAGTTTCCTTTTAGTGCCGGCGTCCTGCACGCCGCCGGCACGATAAAGGATGCTACTCATAACCTGCATCCCGAAATTTTTCCATGAGCCTTATTTTCCCTGCATCCTACCGCTCCTCCCCATAATCGTGGGCGGCTCGGTTTCAGGCGGACGCTCCCTGAAGCGCGCATTCACCGTGGTCGCGGCACTCGGCTTCTCGGTGCTTGCGTTCACGCTCGTATTGAAGGTTTCGACGGCGTTTATTGCAGTGCCGCCTGTGTTCTGGCAGTGGCTCTCGGGAGGACTGCTCGTGCTCTTTGGCCTCGTCACTGCATTTCCTGTTTTGTGGGAAAAGCTTCCGTTTACTGCCGCTATAAATAGGAATGCAAATAAGACGATGTCGAAAGGCTACCAGAAGCAAAGTTTCTGGGGTGATATTTTGGTAGGCGTTGCGCTCGGGCCGGTGTTCACCTCCTGCAGCCCGACCTACTTCATTGTGCTTGCGACTATTCTTCCGGCAGACCCGGTCGCCGGCGTCATCTACCTGGTGTCCTACACGCTCGGGCTTTCGATCGCCTTGCTTGGAATCGCGCTTGTCGGTCAGAAGATCGTGGATAAGCTCGGACTCGCATCCGATTCGCATGGGTGGTTCAAGCGCGCCATCGGCGTCCTGTTTATTGTGGTCGGCCTTTTAGTGTTCTTTGGTATTGATAAGCAGATTGCCGCATCGCTCCCGGCTGGTGCGTACGGCATCACGTCCATTGAACAGAAGGTCCTTGAGTTCGCTGACGGCACGACTGCATCATCGGCTGCGAACAATGCGTCGGCGGACCAGAATGCGCCGATCACGATGCTTTCTCCTGAAGAAAAGGCAAAGATGTATACCAAGGCGCCGGAGCTGGTCGCGCCAAACGCGTACCTGAATACGGCCGGGGCGCCCATCTCGATAGGAGAGTTCAAAGGCAAGAAAGTCGTACTCATCGATTTCTGGACCTATAGCTGCATTAACTGCCAGCGGACCACCCCGTACCTGAATTCCTGGTACGACAAGTATGAAAAGGACGGCCTGGTTATCATCGGGGTGCATACGCCAGAGTTTGCGTTCGAAAAGGTTACGCAGAACGTGCAAGACGCGCTCGCGAAAGAAGGAATCAAATATCCTGTGGTGCTCGACAACGAGTATCAAACCTGGAACGCATTCGGCAACCAGGACTGGCCGAGAAAGTACCTCATTGATATCGACGGGTTCATCGTCTATGACTACGCCGGCGAAGGAGCGTATGACAAGACCGAAGCTGCTATCCAGCGCGCGTTAAAAGAGCGTGCTGCGCGTCTCAACGACGGCACAGTTGTGTCAGGCGGTACGGTGGATGTCGCTCCAGTCGCTATCGAAGCGCGAAGCGGAGAGACGTATTTCGGGTGGTCGCGAAACGAATTCCTTGCAAACGGCGCGCCGCATCAGGCGGGGACGCAATCCTTCACGGCGCCCGCGCTCCCGGGAGCGAATCGCTTGTATCTTGACGGCTCGTGGACGTTTGAAAAAGAGTACGCATCCGCAGGGAGTGGTGCAGGCATTATCTACAACTATTCAGCAAAGGGCGTGTATTTCGTCGCGTCATCGGACGCGGGCGCCGATATTGAGGTGCTCCGCGACGGCGTGCCGGTATCAGCAGGGCGCGGCGCGGACGTCAATGCCTCGGCCGTCGTCCACATACAAGAATCAAGGCTTTATAAGCTCATTGATGACGCTGCTGCCGGCACCCACGTTCTAGAAATCCGCGTAAAAAAAGGCACCCTGAACGCGTTCACCTTTACGTTCGGATAACCCTATATACTGTGCGGAGCCTATGAGCGCACCGCATAACGTCTATCGAAACCCTATCGTCCTCAGCATCGTACTGCTCGGGATCGCCACGCTTGTCGTATTCGCGAAGCTCCATCTCATCCCGACTGCCGGGATCTATCGTATTGATCTTGCGACGGCGGAGTGGTTCGCCGGCATGCGTACCGCGCCGCTTACCGAATTCTTCCTCTTTATTACGCAGTTCGGCGCAACGCAGGTAGTGCTTGTGATAGCAGTCATCGCGCTCTGTTTCTTCCTCGTGCGCATGAGCACCTATGCACTGCCGTTCTTCCTCGCGCTCGTGGGCAACGCGCTAACCGTCGCGCTCGTAAAGGAATCCATTGCGCGTGCGCGCCCATCCGCCGACCTTGCGGTATACCTGGAAAATTTATTCTCGTTCCCGAGCGGGCACAGCGCCATAGCGGTCGTCGCGTACGGATTCATCGCGTACGTGCTTGCACGGACGGCACGCGGAAAAGTGCGGTCGGTTCTCATACCGGTGCTCGCAACGCTCTTCATCGCGCTCATCGGGGTGAGCCGCTTGTATCTGGGCGTCCACTACCTTTCGAACGTGATAGGCGGATTCGTGTTTGGAGGCGTGTGGCGGTGGGCCGCTATTC
>CAYWQN010000049.1:0-2174 GCA_964460875.1 uncultured Candidatus Saccharibacteria bacterium
GAGCAGGAGGAGATGGTGTCGCGTGCGATGACCGAATCTCGTTAGAGAGGCTTCGCTCGGATATCCAATCGCTTCCTGGGAACGCCTTTACGGAAGCAGATTGGATATCCTCGCTCCGCGAGGAGTTAATGCAAATCCCAACACATGGCTGACACCGTAGAGCGCGTAAAAGAAAAACTCGGCATCCAGGATGTCGTGGCGCCCTACGTAAAACTGACCAAGGCCGGAAAGTACTGGAAAGGCCTTTCTCCCTTCAACAAGGAGAAGACGCCGTCCTTCTACGTAAATCCGGAACGGGGCTCCTACTACTGCTTCTCATCGAGCCAGGGAGGCGACATGTTCACCTTCATTGAGAAGATGGAAGGTGTCGACTTCAAGGGGGCGCTCAAGATTCTTGCCGAGAAAGCGGGCGTGGAGCTCGTCTACGAGGGCGGGAAGAAAGATACCGGAAAAACCGACAGGCTTCGCGAAGCCATGGCGCGCGCAGAAGCGTTCTATGCCCGGAATCTCGACGAGAAGGGGGAGGCATATGCCTACGCATTGGGGCGCGGCCTTACGGCCGAGACGATCAAGGAATGGAACTTGGGTCTTGCGCCTGACGGTTGGCGAAGCTTGCTTGAAGAGCTTTCCGCTGCAGGTTTTACCACCAAGGAAATGCTCGATGCGGGGCTTATAAAGGAAGCAGACGGGAAGCCGGGCACGTACTACGACCGCTTCCGCAACCGCCTTATGTTCCCGATAAAAGACGGGGCGGGGCGGACGGTCGCGTTCACCGGTCGGGCGCTCACCAAAGACGATCCGGCCAAATACCTGAACTCGCCGGAAACGGAGCTCTTCAAGAAGTCGCAGGTATTGTTCGGCATGCATAAGGCCAAAGACGCGATTCGCACGCGCGGCTTCGCGCTTCTGGTCGAGGGCCAGTTCGACCTCGTCCTGCTGCACCAGATCGGCTTCGAGAACACCATCGCCTTGTCAGGCACTGCGCTCTCGACCGAGCATTTGGCGCTCGTAAAGCGCTATGCCGACAACCTGATGCTCGCGCTCGACGCTGATCGCGCGGGCCTTGCAGCAAGCGCGAAGAACGCCCACGCTGCGCTGCGCGCCCAGATGCGCGTCAAAGCCGTGCGCATGCCGCTCGGGAAGGATCCGGCGGACCTCGCTTCTGAGACTCCGCAGGACTTCGTGCGTCGCGTGCAGGATGCAGAGCCCATCATCGAGTTCTTCCTCTCGGTCCTCTCGGCTTCGGAAAAGGATCAGCATCGGCTCGTCATTGCGGTCGAGCGCGTGGTGCTGCCGCTCATCGCCGCGATGAAGAGCGCCATGGAACAGGAGCATTTCATCGGGGTGGTCGCGCGCGCGCTCGGCTCCTCCGCGGACGCGGTGCGCGCATCGATGCCCAAAGGCGCTGCAGCTCCTGAGGATGCGCCGAACGCGCCAGCAAACCCTGCTCCCGCAAAAGAAGCGCCAGAAGCGGCCCGGCCGCTCCTCATACGCGCCGCTATCGACGCGTATGCGGGAAGCGACCTTGCCAAACGCCTTCGAGCCGAGTACGCTCGAATTATCGGTACGCCTCCTGCGGATGACCCCATCCCAGAGCGCGCCCTTTTCGAGGCAGGACTTCTCTTCGGAGAGACGCCTAGTGAGAATGCAGGCGACGATCTGCTGAGCGCGTTCGAGCGCCAGGTGCTCACGGATAAACGTTCGCACATCGTGCGCGAATTGCAGCGCGCGGAGACCGCCAAAGACGAGCAGGCGATACAAGCGGCCGCAAAAGAATGGGCTGCGCTCAATGCCCGGCTCGCCGAGCTTTCTTAACCGCCGATTCACTTTATTACCTTCACTATGGCCAAATCTATGAAAAAGAAAAAGTCTCCGGCTCGCCCCAAGGCGAAGGCCGCTTCCCGTACGAAGAAGAAGCCGCTCAAGAAGGCGGCAAAGAAGGCCGGCAAGCGTCCTGCGAAAAAGGCAGCAAAGAAAGTTTCCGTAAAGAAGAAGATGAAGGCGGTTGTCCGCCAGGCCGTGAAGGGCGCGAAGGCGAAGGCGGCCGGCGAGCGCGGCAACAAGGCAGAGATGCTGATTGCCAAGGGCAAGGAGCGCGGCTACATCACCTACAGCGAAATCCTTAAGGAGTTCCCGCATATCGAGGACAACATCTCCTTCCTCGACGAGCTCTA
>CAYWQN010000050.1:0-2033 GCA_964460875.1 uncultured Candidatus Saccharibacteria bacterium
GATATGTTCGAGGGCGAGGATTCGTTCGATCTGTACCGCCTGCGGCTCACGGAGCCCGACTAATTGGGCGGCGTTGCGGCTTTTTCGAGTGCTGCGTCTATGACCTTTTTCAAGGCGGCGTACGGAAGGGAGCCGGACACGGGAACCGGTTCGTGGCCCTTGATGAAAATGACGCTGTAAGGAGCCCCTGCGGCCCCTGCGGCGAGCGCGTTATCGTAGTCGTCGGCGACACGCTTCTCGAACGCAGTGCCTGCGAGGCAGCCGTCGAAGTCATCGAGGGAAAGGCCGAGACTCTTCACGACCTCCGGGTATCCGCTCGGGTCGAACTGGGTCGCTCCCGGGGCTTTTTGGTGGAGAAGGTCGATGAAGCGGAAGAAGAGGTCGTTCCCGCCGAGCGATGCGACGCATTCAGCGGCCTCCGCATGCGCGGCGGCGTTCGGATGCGCTTCGATGAGCGGGAAGTGGCGATACACCCAGGCGACCTTCCCGTTCGGCCCGTAGTCAGCCATTATCTGCTCCATCGATTCCTGGAAGCCCTTGCAGTACTCGCAGTCGATGTCGGAATATTCGACGAGAAGGACGTCCGCTTCGGGGTTGCCGAGCAGGTGGTCGGACGTAGTGACGGGGCGTATGAGCGAGACGTCGCCTTTGGGAGGGATGATGGCGCTGCTGCGTACGTAGAATACGGCGAGCGCGATGATAATCCCTGCGGCGACTATGATGACCGGCAGGAAGTTCGGGTTCTTATCCATGGTGGTAAGGATATCACGGGGCAAAAAGGGAGCGCGCAGTCGGTGAGGACTGCGCGCTCGGTTTCCGAAGGACCCTTATCCCGTCGCGCGACGAGCTCCTGAGAGCTCGACGACATTCGGCGCCCGGGGGCTCCACGAGATCTGGGCGCTGTCGCCGAACGAAAGGGAGTTCAGCCATGCGCCAATCTTGGCGATGTCGATGTCGCCCAGGTCGTTCGCCAGCACGACGATCTTCGTCGTCGGGTCCGGAGAAGGGAAGTTGGTGATGCTTTTGAAGACAAGCGGCTGGTCGGAAGCGCGGTCGGATGCCTTGCTTTGGTGGTGGTGCAAGGCGTCCCATTGCGCTCCTGAAATCCGGCCATAAATCTGCAATTCGAGCGTCATCGATTTACCCCGATGTACAAGCGCCTCGCGAGAGTGCGAAGCGTACGGGGCATCCTACACCCGACGCCCGCACCCGGCAAACGCTAGATTCCGAGCGTGTGCGTGAGCGCGTGAGCGGTCCCTTCCGCCTCCCATCCGCTCGTATCGAGCTTGACGTCCTTCTTCTTGTTGAGGTCCTTGTATTTCAAATGGCCGTTCGTGAGCGCGAAATCGTAGAGCTCGCGGGTTATCCGTACGTCCTCGATGCAGTATTTGCGCACCAGATCGTATTTTCCTTCCTGCCACCAGACGCTCGCCTTCAACCCGTCTCCGGACTTTCCGCGGCCTAACGTGGCCTGCGCGAGAAGATCGAGCCGGATGCGGCGGCCGAGCACTTTGTATACCTCCGCGAGTAGATCGAGCGAGCGAATCTTGGTGAGGTCGCCGGGATAGTATCGGTTCAGGAGCGGTATGTCGAAGGTGTCCGAGTTGAAGCCGATGAGCATGTCGGCGCTCTCTATGATGGGCCAGAGGTTCGGCAGCTCCTCGCGCGAGAATGAAGAGAATTCGCCGGTCGACGAGTCGTGGATGCCGACGACCGTCAGCTCCATCTCGTTCACATCGAGGCGTCCGCGAACGGCGTTCGGCGATATCGCCTCGATATCGAAGGTGATGGCCCGCATGCTACTTCAGGAGGGAAGCGAGGTGCTTGGCAATCTGATTCAGCTCTATGGACTCTTCCTCGCTCCGGCCAAGATTCTTGAGGCGGATCATGTTCGTCTTTTCTTCCTCTGCGCCATAGGCCATGAAGTAGGGGATTCCGCGCTTCACCGCGTCTTTTACCTGCGCGCCAAGCTCTTTCTCCGAGAGGTTTACGAATACCCGAATACCGAGCGCGCGAAGGGTAGCCGCAAACTC
>CAYWQN010000051.1:0-1797 GCA_964460875.1 uncultured Candidatus Saccharibacteria bacterium
TCAAAGCGTTTGTAGCGTTATTCTACCACGCAAATAGCCAAAAAGCGAGGTTTTATCTCGACTTAAGCCTCAATTTAGGCAGTTTCCCAAAGAAGGGCAGATAAATGTCGTCCTCAAGCGGAATCTGGAGTTCATGGGGCTTCACCCGGGCGGCGAACTCGACCGGAGCGTCCTCTATGACCGCGAGCGGAATGCACTCGTCGCCCTCGCCCATAGTGAGGACGGCTGCCGCCGCAAGGCCATCTACGACCGAGACTGTCTCGAATTTGAACCCGCGTCCGAAGAGGTCCTTCTCCTTGCGGTAGTCTTTAAGGCCCTTAAGGCCAGCATACCCAAGCGCAACGCCAGTGACCCCGGCGCGCAGCGGCCAGATGCGACTGTCAGTGAGGATGACGGCAAGGTTCTTCACCTTGTATCGCTTCATCATCTCCGTGCGAATCTTCGCTGCCGCCTTGAAACTGTCTTTTGGGAGGAGAATCAATTTCCCGTCCGCATTACTTTCGTCGATTCCGGCATTCGCGATGACGAAGCCGTCCTTGAGGGTGAGCCACACCCACTTCGTAGGTAGGGCGAAGGTGCTCTCGCTCTTGATGAGTCGCTCCTTGGTCTTCGGGTCGTTCGGCGCCGTTCGCTTTTCCGCGAGCGCGACAATTTTTGAGGTCACGATTAGTACCGAGTTCTCTCTCAGCTTCGGAACGTACTTCTCTATGAAATTCGGGAGGCTTTCGCCCTCTTTGAATATGCGGGTTTTGACTGGCCGTACGAGCATGGTGTGCCGAGTATAGAACGAAATAGAGAAACTGAAAGCCGCTCCCGGGGTGGGGAGCGGCTGTCACCCGTCCTTCACGGGTAGGGCCAGAAGATGTCTTGTCTCAACATCCAGATGCCTTGGTAGGTGTGCCAGCCAGCGAGCATACCTTCGGGGTCGAAGACGCGTTCTTCACCCGAGAAATGGGTGAACGTCGAGAACTCCATCACCCGGTTGCTGTACTGCCAGCCAGCTTCGTTCGTGTAGACTTCGGGGCCGCGCCCGCCGTGCCAGCGCTTATGTTGGTAGTTCGCGCCGAGCGCTTCTTTGAGGAACGGGATAGCGTCGCCGCGGTACTGGCCGAGGTACTGCATCATCCATACCGGCTCGCCCGCGAACGCGACGATGGTGGTGCCGCCGCTTTGCGAGCCGTGCGCACTCACAATGTAGGTGTCAGTTACTTGCCACTCGTCCTTCTTATAGACGATGTGCTTAGAGCCGGGCAGCTCGCTCAGATGCGTCTTCTCCGGCTTTGCGACATAGCCTTCTTGCATGGCCGCGAAGAAGACTGACGTCACATTTCGCTTCATGTGAGGCGAAAAATCGATGGTTTGCATGGGACCTCCTGTACCTCCGTCGGGATTGTACGCGAGGGAGTACCGGAGTCAATTTCTGCTCACGTATGGATTGTCCGTAATCCAAAATCTCCACGGGAGTTCCTTTGCTTCTCGAATTCCTATACGTGGTCCTGTTGCGATGCTAGACGCTGGTAAGTCTGGAGCATCCTCTATCGCGAAATCACCCGCGACAGGAAGGCCGTAGTCCTTCTTCGTTACACCGAATGCTTGGCCGACATTCCCGGGGCCGCGCGCGAGTCGGCGCAGGTCCGTTATTCCTCGTCGCCGTTTCATCAGCGACACACCCTCTGTCGGCTCAACCGCTCGAATGAGTATTCCACCCGGTGTTTCGCCCGCGGTCACATTCAGGCACCAGTGCATCCCATAGGTGAAGTAGACGTACCAGTGGCCGTAGGTCTCATGCATGATGCG
>CAYWQN010000052.1:0-1744 GCA_964460875.1 uncultured Candidatus Saccharibacteria bacterium
AACCATCGCGAAGTACAAGCAGGTATCGCGCCGCCTTGCGCAGACCTTGGGCCGCGACCCGCAGCCGGAAGAGGTCGCGGTAGAGATGGGCATCGAAGTCGATAAGGTCTACCAGATTGAGAAAATCAATCAGGACACCCTTTCGCTTGAAAACCCTATCGGCTCGGATGACGATGAAAAGTCTACTTTGGGAGACTTCATTGCCGACGATAAGATCCCGTCCCCGATTCAAGAGTCTTCGGAACGCATCCTCACAGAGCAGGTCCGCGATATCCTCGATGACCTTTCTCCGAAGGAGCGCAAGATTCTTGAGATGCGCCACGGCCTCCTCGACGGCATCTACCACACCCTGGAAGAAGTAGGGAAGGAGTTCGGCGTTACGCGAGAGCGCATCCGCCAGATTGAAGCGAAGGCGCTTGAGAAGATTCGTACCCACGAAAAAAGCCGCCGCTTGCGATCCTACTAGTTCGCTCGCGAAAGGCCGCTTCTGCGGCCTTTCGCTTTGCTCGGCTATAATCGACGGATGATTCAACTGCCGCGCATGCGGCGCGGCACGAAGCCGTATAAGGATACGGTCGAGGCGCTCCGCGCCGTCGTTCATGCGCGCCTCGCATACTGGAGCGGCGTCTACGGCATACGCCACGGCACGGTTTCCATCAGGAAGCAGAAGACCCGCTGGGGAAGCTGCTCTCGAGCTGGGAACCTGAATTTCAACTACCGGCTTGCGTTTCTTACGGAGCGCGTGCGCGATTACGTCATCGTCCATGAACTCTGCCACATCAAGGAACACAATCATTCGCCGCGGTTCTGGGCCCTGGTCGCCCGCGCGTTCCCGGACTACGCCGCGCTCCGCGCTCAATTGCGACGGGGGTACCGGTTCTGAAAAGGCGATTTAGTATACTTACCGGCATGGGAGCGAAACGAAAGAAGTCGAGGAACAAGAAGCTGCCGATAGCCTACTGGAGCCACTCCTCCTTGATGGCGTTTCTCAGGAACCCGTTGGCCTGGTACAAGCGCTACGTCGAGAAGATATACGACACGCCGCGGACCCCTGCTTCTATCGTCGGGAGCGCCGGCCACCTCGCGCTCGAGCACTTCTACGGAGGAATTGAGAAAGAAGAAGCCATACGGAGCGGACTCGAGTACATGCGCGCCATCGCGGACTTCGAGATAAACTTCGGCGTTGCGCGCACTCGCGCGGCGAAGAAGGCAAAGCGTCTTTCGATGGAAAAGGAATATCTCCAGGCCATCGGCTTCTACTTGGCGCGCCCGCCGCGCCATAAAGTGCTCGGCATCGAGGTCCGCGGCTTCGCGGAAGTCGAGGGACTGCCGCTTCCTATAAAAGCGATATCGGACCTCGTTGTGGAATCGAAGGGGAACCCGGGGTGCGTCGATGTCGTCGACCATAAGTTCGTCGATTCGTTCACCAAAGCGCCGCTCTCAAAGACACTGTTCCTGGTACAGGCAATTTTTAACTATTTCACGGTGCAAGAGCTCTACGGAAAGCCGGTCAAGCGCTTCATCGTCTATGAGTGCAAGAAGCGCAAGAATACCGATGGGCGCCCTCAGCTCCGGAAATACGTGATTAATTACGGGGAAATAGCCGAAGCGTTCGAGGTATTCCGCCGGCTCATCGTAGACGCTACTGCGGAGATTTCCCGGGAGCGCGTGTTCCTCCCCAACCCCTCTGATATGTTCGAGGGCGAGGATTCGTTCGATCTGTACCGCCTGCGGCTCACGGAGC